>DASWPR010000552.1:0-4838 GCA_036398455.1 Dokdonella sp. | reverse complement strand
GTGCCGGCCAGTAGAACAGGCGTTGGCCGGCGCCCTGCAGCCGGCCCATGAATTCCTCGGTCGGCGTGTAGGTGTTGGTGTTGTCGGGCACCGGCGTGAAATCGGCGCCGGTCGAACGCAGCGCGCTGACCGCGGCCAGCGCCGGGCGCTTCATCTTGGTGCCCCAGTTCGACTTGAACTCGTTCGATTGCAGGATCAGCGCAAGCACCTGGGTGATCTGGTCGGTGTTCGTGGGGCTCGCCGACGTACCCGGATCCCAGGTGGCCTGGAACAGATCGGCCGCACTTTGCACCAAGGCCGCACTCGCGTTGTCGCCGACCAGGCGCCGGCACAGCTTGCCGGCGACGAAGTGGGCGGTGCCCGGATGCTGCGCCAGCATGTTGAACAGCGTGATGCCGTCGCTCTGCGCGCCGCCGGCGGAGAAGTTGCGATGAAGCACGCGCTTGACGCCGGCATCGTGATACGTGTTGACGTATTCGAACGTGCCGGGGTTCGGGTCCAGGCGGGTCTCGTAGGTACTTTGCGAGATCGTCCAGCCGGTCAGCACGCGCGCGGCTTCGTAGACGTCGTCGTCGACGTATTGCAGGCGCTCGATCTTGCCGTCCCAGGCGACGAAGGTCGGCAGCGTGGGATCGTCGTCGGGATCGTCGACGATGCCGGCATAGTTCTCGGCGCCGAGGGTGTGCAGCTCGTGCAGCTCGCGCGAGTAGTTCTCGTTGGGGTGGCCGGCGTAGCTGGTGTACAGATCCAGCATGTACATCATCGAAGCCGACTCGCACACCGCCTGCATCATCGTGCGGAAGTTGCCGAGCGCGTTGGCGCGGATCGCGTCGCGGTCGAAGGCGACGAACATCGGGCCGCCGTCGTAGTCCCAGCCGAACACGCTGAAATGGTCGTGCCAGAAGTCGACCATGATCTCGTACAGCTGACGCTGGCTGTAGGTCTGCCGGATGATCGTCATGCACTCCGCCTCGGAGATCGGCAGCATGCGGTTGAAATAATTCGAGGTATCGCTGTGATGGTCGGCCCAGAGCTGCCCGGCGGTCTTGTTCAAGGTGACGAAGTTGGCGCTGGCGATGCGCGCGTCGCATGCGCCGTCGGCGATCGTGGCGGGATTGAGCTGCTGGGCGATCCACGCATCGAAGGTGAAGCCGAAACTGCTGCGGCTGAGCCAGCGCACGGGGTCTGGCGGAAAGGTATTGGAATCCGGACTGAGCGGAACGTCGGCATCCTGCACGCCACTGCGGCCGGGACGGCGCATCGACAGCGACGGATCGGTCGAGGTGCCGCCGACACTGGCGAGGATGGCGCTGAAAAGGCGCCTGCGCGAAGCGACGAAGGCGGTGTTCGCGGTGGCTGCTGTCATGAGTCGCTCCCTGGTTCGTACTGCTCCGGACCGCAATCGCGCGAACGCAATGGCGCCATCGGCGATGTGGCCGGGCAAGGGGAGGGATTTATCACGTCTTCTTCACGTCGCTCTGTGACCGCTCCCCCGAAACGGCGCAGCGGTAAGAATCAGACGATGAGCGGCTCCGGCTCGAGTTCGACTGCGAAACGCTCGCGCACGGCCGTACGCACGCGTTCTGCCAGCGCCCACACCTGGGCGCCGCTGGCCGTTCCGTAGTTGACCAGCACCAGCGCGTGCTGCGCCGACACGCCGGCATCGCCGTCGCGCAGGCCCTTGCAGCCGCTGGCCTCGATCAGCCATGCCGCGGACAGCTTGCTGAGTCCGTCGGCAGCCGGCCACTGCGGCAGTGCCGGATGTTCGGCGTGCAGCCGGCGCGCGTGATCGGCGCCGACCAGTGGATTCTTGAAGAAACTGCCGGCGTTGCCGAGCAGGGCGGGGTTCGGCAGCTTGCGCGTGCGGATGCGCGCGATGGCTTCGGCGACGCTCGCCGGACTCGGTTCATCGATGCCGAGCGCGGTGAGTTCCTCGGCAATGCCGGCGTAACCGAGGCGCAGTTCGCGCCGGCGCGGCAATTCGAATTCGACCGCGGTGACGATGTAGCGGTCGCGCTGCCGCTTGAACACCGAGTCGCGATAGCCGAAACCGCAAGCGCCGCTGTCCAGCCGCTGCAGATGGCGCGCGTCGCGGTCCCAGGCTTCGACCACCGCGATGAACTCGCGCACTTCGACGCCATAGGCGCCGATGTTCTGGATCGGTGCCGCGCCGACCGTGCCGGGAATCAGCACGAGATTCTCCAGGCCGGCAAAGCCGTGCCCGACCGACCAGTGCACGAACTCGTTCCAGTTCTCGCCCGCTTCGACGCGCACGATGGCCGACTCGCTGCGGTCCTCGATCACGCGGATGCCGTGCGCCGCGATCGCCAGCACGATGCCCGGCCAGTCGCGCGTGAACAGCACGTTGCTGCCTTCGCCGAGCACCAGCAGCGGCTGCGATTGCAGCATCGGGTAGCCGAACAGCTCGGCCAGTGCGGCCGGCTTGCGCACATCGATCAGCAGTTCCGCCCGCGCCGGTACGTGGAACGTGTTGCGCCCCTGCAGCGAGGCGCGCTCGACGAGGGTGTAGCCGTCGCCCTGGGCGATGGCGGTGTCCGGTTTGTAGCTGCTCATCAAGGCATCGCATCCTGCAGGAGCGGGACCTGGCTCGCCTTCAGGGGCGCCCTCATTGCGCGCGAGCGGGTCAAGCGCCGAGCTTCGCGCGCAGCGCCTGCACGCACTCGCCGATCAGGCGCGGCCCGCGGTAGATCATGCCGGTATAGAACTGCACCAGGGTCGCGCCGGCGTCGATCTTCGCCACCGCGTCGCTGCCTTCGCCGATGCCGCCGACGCCGATCAGTGCGATCTGGGTGCCGAGTCGCCGCCGCATGCCGCGCAGGACCGCCGTCGACTTCGCGAAGGCAGGCTTGCCCGAAAGGCCGCCGGCTTCACCCGCCAGGCGATGACCGGCGATGGCGCTGCGATCGATCGTCGTATTGGTGCAGATGAGGCCGTCGATGCGCGCTTCGAGCAGCACTTCGGCGATGCCGTCGAGTTCGGCCTCGGTCAGGTCCGGCGCGATTTTCAGCAGCATCGGCTTGCGCCGGCCATGCTGCGCGGCGAGGCGCTCCTGCGCTTCGCGCAGCGTGCCGACGAAGCGGCGCAGCGTTTCCTCTTCCTGCAGATCGCGCAGACCTTGCGTATTCGGCGAGGAAATATTGACGGTGATGTAGCTCGCCCGCGCGTACACGCGTTCGAGGCAATGCAGATAGTCGTCGATCGCGCGCTCGTTCGGAGTGTCTTTGTTCTTGCCGATGTTGATGCCGAGCACGCCGCTGTACTTCGCACGTTCGACATTGCGCACCAGCGCATCGACGCCGCCATTGTTGAAGCCGAGGCGGTTGATCACGGCCTGGTGCTCGGGCAGTCGGAACATGCGCGGTTTCGGATTGCCCGTCTGCGCGCGCGGCGTGGTCGTGCCGACTTCGATGAAGCCGAAGCCGAGCGCGGCGAGCGCGTCGACGTGCGCGCCATTCTTGTCGAGTCCGGCGGCGAGGCCGACGGGGTTGTCGAAGGTGAGGCCGAATGCGTCGGTCGGCAGCGGCCTCGGTTTCACCGCCAGCAGCGGATGGAGTCCGCTGCGATAGGCCGCCTCGATCGACGCCAGCCCGAGATCGTGCGCACGTTCGGCGTCGAGGCAGAACAGGAAGGGACGGGCGAGGGCGTACACGTTCAGGCCGCCTCGCCGACATAGAGCACGGTGTCGTACGCCAGCGTCACCTGGCCATCGACGGCGCAACGCTCGAACAGGTCGCGCAAGGCGAGGCGCAGGGGGGCGTGCGCGGCTGCGCCGGGCTGCGGCGCATACGAGGACGACAGCACGCGTCCGAGCAGTCCTTCGAATGCGAACCGTTGTGCGTTGGCGAACGCCGCGCGCTCGACGAAGCCGCTGCCGAAGAATTCGCGTACCGAGTGCTCGTCGGCGCGCCGGCTCGCATCGGCCTCGGCATAGCCGGGGCACTGCGCGAGCAGGATGTCTTCGTAGTCGCGCATGAAGCCGGCCGTGCGTGCACGCAGGTTCCAGAACAATGCGATGTGGCCGCCCGGGCGCAGGATGCGCGCGAACTCCGCCTGCGTCGGAATGCGTTCGAACCAATGGAACGCGGTGCCGGCGGCGATCAGATCGACGCTCGCATCGGCCAGGGTGGTGTGCTCGGCGCGGCCGTCGACGGCGTGGAATCGCTCATGCCGGCCGAGCAGGCGCTGCGCCGCGGCGCGCATCGGCGCATTCGGTTCGACCGCGTGCACGCTGCAGCCGGCATCGAGGAACAGCGCGCTGGAAATGCCGGTGCCGGCGCCGATGTCGGCGACGACGCTGTGCACGGACAGCCAGCCGTGCGCGCGCAGATGATCGACCAGCGCCGCGGGGTAGCCCGGTCGATAGCGCACGTAGTCGTCGACGCGGGTGCTGAAGCGCTCGGTCGGATCGCGCGACGCGGACGACAGCTCCATCGCGGTCAGTGACCGATATGCGCGAAGAACGCGAGGCCGCCGAGGAACACGAAGACCACGAACACGCAGGCGATCACGATGACCAGGTGCGCCCAGCCGAGGATCAGCCCGGCCACCGCCATGCCGTCGCCTTCGATGCTGCCCGGCGGCGCGCGGCGGATTTCGCTGCGCGCGCTGTGACCGAGAACCACGGCGAGGATCGCGCCGATGAAGGGCAATACGATCCACGACAACACGCCGAACACGAGGCTGGCGACGGCGCTACTGCTGGTGCGAGGGTAGGTGCTCATGACGCAATTCTAACCGGCTGCCGCGCGAGCGGCGACCGTCGCGGCAAGGGTCAGTGCGTCGCCACCACGGGCGGTGGCGCCGGAAAGCGCACCACC
>DASWPR010000551.1:0-7618 GCA_036398455.1 Dokdonella sp. | reverse complement strand
CAAGCTGCAGGTCGGTTCCGGCGATCGCAGCCAGCGCATCCGCACCTACAACTTCCCGCAGGGCCGCGTTACCGACCACCGCATCAACCTGACCTTGTATCGGCTGCCGGAGATCGTTGCCGGCGATCTCGACGAACTGATCGATGCGCTGACGCGCGAAGACCAGGCCGATCAGCTGCAGATGCTGACCGCGACTGCCTGAGCGCGCGCGGCCGTCGCCGCGGCGGCGGCACTTGAAGCTCGGTCAAAGGTGATATTGCACGCCGATCGAGTACGAGCGATTCGGCTCCAGCTGCAATCCGTTGACGCGCTGGTAGACCGGCAGCTGCATGTAGACGTAGCCATCCCAGTGCCGGTTGAACCGGATGTTGATGCCCGGACTGAGATACGCGAGCGTGGCGCCGCTGTTGGGAATATCCGCATTCGCGCCCGACTCGCGCCTTTCGCTGCGCACGTTCACCTGCAGCTGCGGCGTGATGCTGCGCCAGGCGGTATAGCGGAATCCGGCGTTGAGATTGAGACCGCTGCCGGGTTTGAACTGGTCGTGCGAAGCCAGCGGCTGCTGCAGGACGGCCTGCGCGAAGTAGCCGAGCGACTGCGTCAGGTTGCCGAAATCGTAGACGCCGATCAGCGCGTCGGTGGTGCCCGTGCCCGCCTGCAGCCCGGCGTCGACCCGCTCGCCGGCCTGCGGGCCCGCGTAGAAATGCGTGTCGGTCCTGCCGGTCGGCAGCTTCACGCCGAACAGCACGCCGAAGCTCGCATCCGCACTGAACCCTTGATAGCGGCCGACCACGCGCGCATCGCCGATGCCGTGCGAATGGGAGTACGACAAGTCGGTATCGCCCTCGGCCAAGGTGCTGTGGAAGCGGTCGAAATAAGGCAGCTGGACGTTCACGCCCCAGGCGCGCGAGGGCGCGTAGTCGATCCCCAGCGTCGTGTTGCGATTGACCGTGGTGCGCTGGATTTCTTCCTCGTTGGGAACCTCCAGCGCGGCGCGCTCGACGCTGTCCGTTCCCGAGCGCAGGTCGGATTGATTGAAATAGTCGTAGCGAAGATCGATGCGCAGGCCCGCTCCCACCGAATAGCCCTGGCTGGCCCAGTCGGAATTGAGCGTGCAGCCGCAGCTGGAGCAGGCCAGCCCCAGGCCAGGCATCGCCGCGGCAAGCACGCCGGCGAATACGCTTCGACACAGATTGGACACGGCATGCTCCCCAGCAGAAGAGCGCAGGGTGCGCGCGCGACGGAACGCCCGACAGTGACCGAGTGTCGCAGACCGGCGCTTCGATCATCCGCTGCGAGCGGCAGCGACCGGCATGCGGCGCCAGGCGTTCGCGCGCCGCACCCTCACGCCCGCAGGGTGTGGCGCAATTCCATCGCGTCGGTTAGCGTTTCGCGATGACCGATTTCAGCGCAACAGCGCCGGACGACGCGCTCGACACCCTCGCGAATCTGCTCGCCCATGCGCGCTTCGCCGACGCCGCAGCAGCCGCGGCCGAATTGCGGCGACGTTTTCCGGCCGATGCGGAAGCCGCGCGGCTGCACGCGCTCGCGCTGCTGCAGCTCGGCCATGCCGCGGATGCGCGCGTCGTGCTGGAGGAAGCACGGCAGCTCGCGCCGGCATCGATCGAAGTGCTCTGCAATCTCGGCAGCGTGCAGCTGGCCGCAGGCGATGCGCGGGCCGCGCTCGACACGCTGCACGCCGCATTTGCGCTGGCACCGGCGCACCCGGCCGTGCTGAACGGCCTCGGCAATGCGCGCCGCGCCGCCGGCGATCCATCCGGCGCCTGCGCGGCCTACGAGGCGGCCACGCGCGCGGCGCCGAACTACGTCGGCGCGTGGTTCAATCTGGCTGCGGCGCGCCTCGCGCTCGGCGAAGCCGGCGCCGCCGAACGCGATATCCGCCACGCCCTCACACTCGCTCCCGGCCATCCCGAAGGACTGCTCCTGCTCGGCCACGCGCTCGCTGCGCGCGCGCAATTCGGCGCGGCCGCCAACGCCTACGCGGCCGGCGCGCGCGCGGCTCCGCAGGACGCCCGCTTTGCGTACCAGATCGGGCTGATGGCCGAGGAGCAGAAGCAGTTCGCCGCCGCGGCCGACGCGCACGCGCGCGCGCTGTCGCTCGATCCGAACCTGCATCACGCACTCGGCCAGCTGGTGTTCCTGCGCCGCCAGCTGTGCGACTGGCGCGACCTCGATGCCTTGTCGGCCGACCTGCGTGCGCGCGTCGCCGCAAGCGCCAAGGGCATCGCACCGTTCGCATTCCTGTCCGAACCCGCCAGCGCCGCCGAGCAGTTGCACTGCGCGCGCACGGCCGCCGCGGCAATCGAAGCGAATGCCGCCCCCTTGCGTGCGCATCTTGCATGGGCGCAGCCGCGTGTGGACGACGCCACCGCGCTGCGCGTCGGCTTCGTTTCGAACGGCTTCGGCGACCATCCGACCGGCCTGCTGATCGTCGCGATGATCGAAGCCCTGCGCGAGCAGGCCGTCGAAGTCCATCTGTTCGCCACCAGTGCGGATGATGGCGGCGCGATCCGCCGGCGCCTGCGCGATGCCGCGCATCGCCTGCACGAGGTCGCCGGGCTCGGGCCGGTCGCGCTCGCCGAACATATCCGCGCGACCGCGACCGAGATCCTGGTCGACCTGCGCGGCTACGGCGGCGGCAGCGTCGCCGACACGCTGGCGCTGCGGCCGGCGCCGCTGCAGGTCGGCTGGCTCGCCTATCCGGGCACCTCCGGCTCGACATGGCTCGACTACGTCATCGCCGATCGCAGCGTGCTGCCGGAAGCGCTGCGCGTGCAGTTTTCCGAACGGGTCGCCTGGCTGCCGCGTTGTTTCCAGCCCTCCGATCCGACGCGCGTCGTCGGCGAGCCTCCGAGCCGCGCGGCCTGCGGCCTGCCGCCGGCAGGGGTCGTGTACGCCTGCTTCAACAACAGCTACAAGATCAATCCGGCCAGCTTCGAGCGCCTGCTCGCCGTGCTGCGCGCGGTGCCGGATGCGGTGCTGTGGCTGCTTTCCGGCCCGGACGGCGCCGATCAGCGCCTGCGCGCCGAAGCGCAGCGGCGCGGCATCGATGCGGCCCGCCTGGTCTTCCTGTCGAAGCTGCCGCATGCGGAGTATCTGGCACGCTACCGCCACGCCGACCTGTTCCTCGACACAGCCCCGTACAACGCGCATACGACGGCCTCGGATGCGATCTGGGCCGGCTGCCCCGTGCTCACCTGTGCCGGCGAAACGTTTGCTGCGCGCGTGGCGGCGAGCCTCAACCATCATCTCGGCCTGCCGCAGCTGAACGCACCCGACGATGCCGCTTTCATCGAGACCGCGATTCGCTTCGGCCGCGATGCGCAGGCGCGCGCGCGGCTGCAGCGTGAACTGGCCGAGCGCCGGCGCGACAGCGGCTTGTTCGACATGCAGGGTTTCGCGCGCGATTTCGCGCTCGTCCTGCGCGAGATGTCGCGCCGCCATCGCGACGGGCTCGCACCGGCTGCATTCGGTTGAGCTTCCCGCAGCGACCCCACCGCGCTACGCTGGCGCAATGACCGCTCAAGCCGATTTCATTCCGCTCAATATCTGCGTGCTGACCGTTTCGGACACGCGCACCGCCGACAACGACACCTCCGGCGACTACCTCGTGCTGTCGCTCGGCCAGGCCGGACATCGCCTGCATGAGCGCCGCATCGTCAAGGACAATCGCTATCTGATGCGCGCGATCGTCGCCGCCTGGATCGCCGACGAAGCGGTGCACGGCGTGATCGTCACCGGCGGCACCGGATTCACCGGACGCGACTCGACGCCCGAGGCGATCGTGCCGCTGCTCGACAAGGAAATGCCCGGCTTCGGCGAAATGTTCCGCGCCGTCAGTTTCGAGGAGATCGGCACGTCGACGATGCAGTCGCGCGCCTTCGCCGGCTTGTCCAACAACACCTTCGTGTTCTGCCTGCCCGGCTCCACCTCGGCCTGCCGCACCGCCTGGGAAAAACTCATCCGCCTGCAGCTCGACGCGACCACCAGGCCGTGCAACCTCGCCACGCTGATGCCGCGCCTGCGCGAGATCTGAGCTGCGCGGCGGCCGACGGCGATGCATCGGGGCGAACCTGTTTCCACGGAGAAGACGACGTGAAAGCGCTGAAGAAGAAAAAGTACGAGCACATGCTGGAGGACCTCTACAAGGACCTCGTCGACCTGCAACGCTGGATCATATCGACCGGCAAGCGCGTCGTCGTTGTCCTCGAAGGCCGCGATGCTGCCGGCAAGGGCGGCATCATCAAGGCGATCAGCGAACCGCTCAACTCGCGCTACACGCACATCGTCGCGTTGCCGAAGCCGAGCGAGCGCGAAAGCACGCAGTGGTATTTCCAGCGCTATGTCGAACATCTGCCGGCGGCCGGCGAACTCGTGCTGTTCGACCGCAGCTGGTACAACCGCGCCGGCGTCGAGCATGTGATGGGCTTCTGCAGCGAAGTGCAGTACCGCCGCTTCATGGCGGATTGCCCCGCCTTCGAGAAGCTGATCACCGACGACGGCCTGATCCTGCTGAAGTATTGGCTCGCGGTCGATCAGGAAAACCAGGACCAGCGCTTCATCGAACGCGCAACCGATCCGCTCAAGCGCTGGAAGATCTCGCCGGTCGATCTGAAGGCGCGCGAGCAGTACGCAGCCTATGGCAAGGCGCGCGATACCATGCTGAAGGCGACGCACGCCGAATGGGCGCCCTGGTTCGTCGCCGATTTCAACGATCAGAAACGCGGCCGCCTGAACCTGATTTCACATCTGCTCGCGCGCCTGCCCGAGCGCGCGCCGCCGGACAAGCCGCTCAAGCTCCCCACGCTCAAGGGCAAGCCGGGGCGCGAACATCTCGCCGACCGCAGCCTGTGGATTCCCGAACGGGTCTGAGCCGCAGCAGCCTGGGCGCAGGCCGGCGCGGGGACCGCATTGCGTCCACGAATGTCGACGTCGTCACACATGAACGAAACATGGCGCCGATTTCACGTCGCCTTTACCTGGCGCGCCGGATTCTCCCACCGCTGCTCCTGTCGACGTCATGCCCTCGAAAGTGGGCATCCATTGAAGTCCGTGGAATCCCTGCTCGACCCGCTGCGCCTTGGGAAGAGCTCTTCGCGGGGATGACGAACAGAAAGAATGGGGACGCTCGATGCGCTCCTCGATGTATCTTTTTAAACAGATGAACTAATTCGCAAGCCGCCTGCAATCCGCGTTCGCCGGCGACGAAGCGCGCACCCACCGGGTGGCCGCACGAAATGAATCCGCTACCTCTGCTCCATGTATTCGCCGCCAGCCTGGCGCTGCTGCTCGCCGGCTGGCTGGTGCAGCGGCGCACGCACAACGCCGCACTCGCCGACCTGCTGTGGGCCGCCTGCATCGCCGGCAGCGCGCTCTACTATGGAATGGCGGCCGGCGGCTCGCTGATTTCGCAGATGCTGGTCACGGTGATGGGCGGCATCTGGGGTTTTCGCCTGATCATGCATCTGCTGCGGCGCATGCTGAACGAACACGAGGACCCGCGCTACCGCCATTTGCGGCAACGCTGGAACGGCGATCAGGGTCGCATGCTGCTGCTCTTCGCAGGACGCGCGCTCTCCGCGACCCTGTTCTCCGTGCCGCTGTATGTCGCGGCGGCCAATCCGGTCGCGCAGGCGGGAGCATGGACGATCGTCGCCGCCGTGGTCTACCTGATCGGTCTTTCCGGCGAAGCCTATGCCGACATGCAGCTGGCCGAATTCCGCTCGAAGCCCAAGCACCTCGGCCACACCTGCCGCAACGGACTGTGGCGCTATTCGCGTCATCCGAACTACCTGTTCGGCTGGCTGCACTGGTTCAGCTACGTGTTTCTCGCGGTCGGCATGCCGTGGCCGCTGTGGGCGCTGACCCTGCTCGGCCCGGTGCTGACCCTGCTCGGCTGGGTCGTTGCGATCCCGGCGGCGGAGGCGCAGGCGATCCGCACGCGCGGCGACGACTATCGCGCCTACCAGCGCGCGACCAGCCCGCTGCTGCCGTGGTTCCCGCAGGGCTGGCCGAACGACCGGCCCGATGCCTCGAACTGGCATACGCCGCTCGCGGTGACGCGCGTGACGACGCCGGTGACGCCGCGCCGCACGCCGGCGCCGGCGTATCGCCTCTCCGCCGACATGCTGTCGACGTCGAAATCCGGCGAGGCCGGCGGTTCCGGTCCGGGCGGCTGAAGCGCAGGCCGCTCAGGGACGCCGCGTGAGTTCCGGATTTTCCTTGCTGACCGGCATCAGGTCGCTCTTGGAGACGCCGAGCCAGTAGAGGATGGGATTGGCGAAGAAGATCGACGACAGCGTGCCGATCACGATACCGACCAGCATCGTCAGGCCGAAGCCGTGCACCGCCGGTCCGCCGACGAAATACAGCGCGAACATCGACAGCGACGTCGTCAGCGAGGTCATGATCGTGCGCGACAACGTCTGGTTGATCGCCTTGTTGAGGATCGAATACGGCTCGGCCTTGCGCGTCAGGCGGAACAGTTCGCGCACGCGGTCGAATACGACGACCTTGTCGTTGATCGAGTAGCCGATCACGGCGAGCACCGCGGCGAGCACGGTCAGGTCGAACTCCATCTGCATCAGGGCGAAGAAGCCGAGCGTGAGGATGGTGTCGTGGATTTCGCTGGCGATCGCCGCGATCGCGAATCGTTTTTCGAAGCGGATGCCGATGTAGATCATGATGCCGAGCATCACGAAAACGGCGGCGACGATACCGTCGCTCTTCAGCTCCGCACCGACCTGCGGGCCGACGAAGTCGTGCCGCTTGGAGGTCACGTCGGGACGCTTGGCTTTCAGCGCGCTGATGACATCGGCCGAAATCTTGTCGCCGTTCTTCTGGTCGGGCGGCGTCTGCAGGCGGATCGATACGTTGCGCGTGCCGCCGAGGCTCTGCACCTGCGCATTGTGGAAGCCGCTATCTTCGAGTGCGGCACGCACCTGATCCACTTCGACCGGCTGCTCGTACGCCGCTTCGACCAGCACGCCGCCGGTGAAATCGAGGGCGTAGTTGAGACCGCGCGTCAGGATCAGGCCGATCGACAGGACCATCAGCACGATCGAGATCGCGACGCTGACCTTGCGCCAGCCGAGGAAGTCGATGTTGCTGTTCGGATTGAAGAGTTCCATGGATGGATTCCGTCAGGCGGCTGTGCCGCGCGTGTAACCGCTGCCGATCGACAAGCCCTTCAGCTTGCGACGGCCGTGCACGAGGTTGGTGATCGCATGCGTGACCGTCACCGAGGTGAACATCGAGGTCAGGATGCCGATGAACAGGGTCACGCCGAAGCCGCGGATCGCGCCGGAGCCGAGCGTCATCAGTGCGAGCGCTGCGAGCAGATGGGTGACGTTGGCGTCGAGAATCGTCGCGAACGCCTTGTCGTAGCCGGCGCGGATCGAGGCGAGCGGCGTCGAGCCGTTGCGCAGTTCCTCGCGGATGCGCTCGCAGATCAGCACGTTCGCATCGATCGCCATGCCGAGCGTCAGCACGATGCCGGCGATGCCGGGCATGGTCAGGGTGACGCCGATCGCCGACATCACCGCGAGCAGCAGCACCAGATTGAAGAACAGCGCGACGTCGGCGATCAGGCCGAACA
>DASWPR010000550.1:0-7539 GCA_036398455.1 Dokdonella sp. | reverse complement strand
CGGCACGCTCGCGGGGTACAGCTATTCGCCGGCGATGGCGAACGCGGGCCTCACCTGGGACGCGAAGAACATCGACGAATTCATCACGGCGTCGACGACCAAGGTGCCCGGCACCGCGATGCAGGTGGCCGTCACCGATCCGACTGCGCGCGCGAACGTCATCGCGTATCTGGCAACGCTCGGCCAGGCCGCTGCCGCGCCCGCCGCAAGCACCGCCGATCAAGCCCCGCTGGCGCCGTCGACGAGCGGCCCGAGCGCCGACGAACTGCTGCACGCCGCCGACGACACCGCCGGCTGGCTCTACGCGAGCAAGGACTACGCCGGCCAGCGCTATGTCGCGCTCGATCAGATCAACGCCTCCAATGCCGGCCAGTTGCGCGCGCAGTGCATCTTCCGCTCGAACAATGCCGGCGCGACGCAGACGAGTCCGCTGGTCTATCAAGGCACGCTCTACCTGACCATCGACAAGGCCATCGTCGCGATCGACGCGACCACATGCCGCGAGCGCTGGACCTACAACTGGGAGGCGAAAGGCGCCGCGCTGTCGACGACCAATCGCGGCGTCGCCCTCGCGCAGGGCCGCGTCATCCGCGGCACCGCGGACGGCTGGCTGATCGCGGTCGACATGGCGAAGGGCAACCTCTTGTGGAGCCGCAAGATCGCCGACGCGAAGGACAGCCAGTACCTCAGCATGCCGCCGCTGGTCGTCGGGGAGCTGATCCTCTACGGGCCGGCCGGCGCCGACTGGGGCGCGAAGAACTGGATCGGTGCGTTCAAGCTCGACAGCGGCGAGCAGGTGTGGCGCTTCAACCTGATTCCCGACGCGAAGGAGCCGGGTGCGGATTCGTGGAAAGACCCGGCCGCGCGCGAACACGGCGGCGGCAGCCTGTGGACGCCGCTCGCACTCGATGCGGCGAAGGGCATCCTGTACGTGCCGGTCGGCAACCCGGCGCCGGATTTCTATCGCGAAGTGCGGCCGGGTTCGAACCTCTACACCGATTCGGTCGTCGCGCTCGATGTGAAAACCGGCAAGCTGCTCTGGTACAAGCAGTTCCGTGCCAACGACATGCACGATTGGGATCTGAGCCAGGTCAGCACGCTGCTCAGCGCGACCGTCGACGGCAAGCCGCACGACCTGCTCGCGGTCAGCGGCAAGGACGGCCTGCTGCGCATGCTCGACCGCAATACGCAGAAGACGCTGTACGAAATTCCGATCACCACGCGCAGCAACGTCGACGCCGAACCCAGCATCGACGGCCAGCACATCTGCCCCGGCCTGCTCGGCGGCATGGAATGGAACGGCCCGGCCTACAGCCCGGCGACGAACACGCTGTTCGTCGGCACCGTCGACTGGTGCGGCACCTTCACCAAGACCGCGCAGCCGCCCGAGTACACGCAGAACGCGCACTACTACGGCGGCGCCGTCACGCCGGACCCGCGCGAGCAGTCGCGTGGCTGGCTGTACGCACTCGACCCCGCCACCGGCAAGGAGCGCTGGAAACAGCCCTGGCCGACCCCGCTCGTCGCCGGCATCACCGCCACCCAGGGCGGCGTGCTGTTCACCGGCGACCTGGCCAACAATTTCCTCGCGATCGACGCGAGCAACGGCAAGACGCTCTACGCCTTCAACACCGGCGGCTCGGTCGGCGGCGGCGTGATCACCTATGCGATCGACGGCAAGCAGTATGTCGCGACGACGTCGGGTGTGGTGTCGGGGTTCTTCGGCGGATCGGGGACATCGGCGGTGGTGGTGTTTGCGTTGCCGTAGCATGACGAAAGCGCGGCGTGCCAGTGCACGCCACTGGGCTCCCTTCGCTGCAAGTGAACTGAATTCCAGTAAGCTGTTTCGGCAGAAACTCACAGGCTTGCGCCGCGTTTCGAAACGAGGTTGCGTCGAATGAGCAGGATCAAAACTCCTTCGGAAAAGAAAAGCCTCAGTCTCACACTCGACCGGCGCAATTCGTACCGGGAAAACGACAAGGCGAGTCGCAAAGGAATTCCGCTTTCCAAGGCCCGCTCGCATCGAAACGAGCGGAGGTCGGTTGAGCATGAGCTGGCTGCAGTTTCCTCGCTGTCAGGCGAAGGCATCGAGGTCATCGAAGCGAACGTGCGCTCGACGGCACGCCTCAAGAAGGTATCGGCATTCCGCAAATGGCCGGACAAGCCGCTTGGCGACGTGATCGTCGATCAGGCCATTCGTCGCGAGAAGCGAAGCGCTCGACGTTGAGAGAGGGCCTCCGAGGCGTCTGGTTGAGCTTGGCAGTCCCGCAATGGGAATTGGAATCTGCTTTGCGCCTTTTACATCTTGCAGGTTCCAGGGGCAGGTTTGCCCAGGCGGAGCCTGACTATGCGATTACATCGCGCCGGCACGTCGAATGCCCGCAATGGATTTCACCAACCAGGAACTGATTCGGATGCTCGAAACATGAGGTCTGATTTCCTGCGAAATGCCAGGCGCGCGATCGCGATCACTCTGATTTGCATCTGGGCCATGGGTTCGCTCGCGTCCATTCCTGTGCTGGACAATGCAAACGTCCTGCTCGGGTTGGCGCCGTTCGTGCAGTACACGCACGCACCTTGGAACCAGCGCATCGCATGGCGCTTTCGTGAGGGTATGTTTGCGATGGCGGTCGTCGCGACATTCGTCGGTGTCGCTGTCCTTCTATCGAAGTGGATTCCTGCAGCAGAAGGAAGAGCCTTCGTGCATAGCCCATTTTTTGTTCTGGTCACCTGGGCCATCTTTACGTGCGCATTGGTCTGGCAAGCGACGCAGGCAGCCCGCGCGGCGGCTATCGCCAATCCGCGCCCGACACCGGCGGGCTTCCCTGATCGGCCGCTACCTGATCCCGGCCGGCTCAAGCAATGATGACGCATCCTCACGGGAGTCAGCCATGGCCGAAAACAAAACCAAACCCACCCAAGCCAGCGTCGAAAGCTACATCGGCGCGGTCGACGATGAGTCGCGGCGCAAGGACTGCGAAGTCCTCGCCAGGCTGATGACCCAGGCGACGAAGCAGCCTGCGGCGATGTGGGGATCGAGCATCGTCGGGTTCGGCAGCTATCACTACAAGTACGAAAGCGGCCGCGAAGGCGATTCGTGCCTGGTCGGGTTCTCGTCGCGCAAGAGCGAGATCTGCCTGTATCTGACCGCGGGTGTGCTCGGGCAGGAAGAACTCGTCTCGAAGCTCGGCAAGCACAAGACGGGCAAAGGGTGTCTGTACGTTCGCAAGCTCGCGGATGTCGATCTCAAGGTTCTCGAACAACTGATCGTGGGCGCCTTCGCGGAGAGAAAGCGTCACTACGGCTGAGGCGCGAGACGACGCGCCGCTGGCGGCAAACGGTGATCGATGGCGCAGGCGAGTCTGCCCGTTCTGCGCATGCGAGCACCTCGTCGAAGCAGCAGTCCTGGCCGCTTGCCTCTCGAAGCCGGAGCATATGAGCATGAGCGTCACCCTCGGAACGATCATCATCTATGCGCGCGACGTGCATCGCACGGCCGATTTCTATCGCAGGCATTTCGGCTTCGAGAGCAGCGGCGAAGTCGTCGAGGGATTGATCGAACTGAAGGCCACGAACGGCGGCGCGAGCCTGCTGATTCATCCGGCGGCGAAGAGCGTCAAGCTCGGGCAGGTCGGCGTGAAGCTCGGTTTCCACGTGCCCGATGTCGACGTCTTCAAGAAAGAGGCGGCACAGCGGGGACTCGTGTTCGGCGCGACGCATCAGGCCAACGGTTACGCGTTCGCGAATACGAAGGACCCGGACAAGAACTCGGTGAGCATTTCCAGTCGCGCGTATCGGAGCGCCACCTGACGTCGTCCCACGAGAGGATGCGGCCCACCTGCCGGTTTCGCCCGCCCGCTGCGAGCCTGGTGCAGTAGCGATGCGAGCCTGGTGCAGTAGCGATCAGCGTCGGCCGCGCCTGGCATCCACACCCAGCGCGCCGATCACCGCCACACAAAACACCACCTCCAGCAATGCCGGTACACGCGCCGCTGGATACACCCACGCCGCGACGATGCCGTGGCAGAAGTAGAACAGCGCCACGATGCCGACCCATAGCAAGGCACGGCGCGGACCGCTGCGCAGCGCGAGCAAGGGCAGCAGCAGCGGCGGCAAGGTGAGCAGCAGCGCGAATGCCGGATGCCCGCCGGCGGGCCGCGCGAGCCACAGATACCACGTGGGCTGCAGCAGCACGAGCAGCGCCCACGCGACAAGGCCGAGCGTCAGCGGCTTCATGCGCCCGCTCCGAGTTTCAGCGCGACGGTGGCGACGCGTCGCCCGAGCGCGCGCGCCAGCACACGTTCATCCTCATGGATCGCATTGTCGCCGGCGACGCCGGCGACATGGCTTGCGCCATACGGCGATCCGCCGCCCTGGGTGCGATTGAGCGCGGCTTCCGTGTACGGCACGCCGACGATCAGCATGCCGTGGTGGAGCAGGGGCAGCATCATCGACAAGAGCGTCGTTTCCTGGCCGCCGTGCATCGTGCTGGTCGAGGTGAACACGCCGGCGGGCTTGCCGGCGAGGGTGCCGGAAGCCCATTCGGCCGCCGTCGAGTCGATGAAGTACTTCAGCGGCGCGGCCATGTTGCCGAAGCGCGTCGGGCTGCCGAGCACGAGGCCGGCGCATTCGCGCAGATCCTCGTGCGTCGCGTACGGCGCGCCTTCGTCCGGTTCCGGCGCCTGTGCTGTCTCGGTCACTGGGGCCACGGGCGGCACGCTGCGCAGGCGCGCGGCGAGGCCGGCTTCCTCGACGCCGCGCGCGACCAGCCGCGCCAGCTGCGCGACCTTGCCGGTGCGGCTGTAGTACAAGACCAGGATTTCGCTCATTCAGTGTTCCGGTTTGGTTCCGACGACGTGCTGCGCTAGGCTCGCCCCATGTTCGCACGCACCCAGCAGTTTGCCAGAAGCCTGCGCGACCGAGAGCGCGCCGGGACATTCCTGCGTTTCACCTGGCAGCGCTTCCTCGAAGACCGCTGCATGCAGACGGCGGGCGCGCTTTCGTACACCTCGGTGTTCGCGCTGGTGCCGTTGACCGCCGCGATACTCGGCATCCTCGCCGCTTTTCCCGGGTTCGCCGGCTGGCGCGACCAGATCACGCAGTGGGTGTTCGACAATTTCGTGCCTGCCGCCGGCAGCACGGTGCAGGGCTACATCACGCAGTTCGCCGAGAACGCCAGCAAGGCGACCGCGGTCGGCGTGATCGTGCTGCTGTTCAGTTCGATCTCGCTGATGATGAGCATCGAGGATGCATTCAATCGCATCTGGCGCGTGCAGGTCTCGCGCAGCACCAGCGCTCGCTTCCTCATCTACTGGGCTGCATTGACGGCAGGGCCCCTGCTGCTGGTCGCGGCGCTCGCGATCAGTTCGTATGCGTTCGCGCTGCCCTTCATCGACGCGGCCGAGGCGCAGTTCTCGATCAAGGCGCGTGTGCTCGCGGCGCTGCCGTTCATGATCGTCTGGAGCGCGCTCCTGGCGGCCTACGTGGTGATTCCGAACCGCACCGTGCGCGTGCGCCTGGCCGTGATCGGCGCGTTCTTCGCGGCGCTGCTGTTCGAGGGCGCCAAGCGGGGTTTCGCTTTGTATGCGACCAAATACGCCAGCTACCAGCAGGTCTACGGCGCGCTCGCGATGGTGCCGATCTTCATCTTCTGGATCTATCTGTCGTGGACGATCGTGCTGCTCGGCGCATCCATCACCGCGTCGCTGAGCGCCTTCGACTATCGACCCGCAAGCCGGCTGCTGCCGCGCGGGCAGGAATTTGCCGGACTGCTGCGCGTGCTCGCTCATTTCGTCGCCGCACAGCGCGGCGGCCGCGGCCTGCACAGCGAAGCGCTGCTCACGGCCGAGCCGTTCCTCACCGACGACCTGCTGCAGCGCTACCTCGGCGACCTGCACCGCGTCGGCCTGATCCAGCGCAGCGAAGTCGGCGAATGGATGGTCGTGCGCGATCTCGCGACGACCGACCTGCTCGAAATCTACGAGGAAGGCGGCTACCAGCTGCCGCTGCATCCGTCCGACAGCGGCGGCAGCCTGCAGCCGCCGGCTGCGGAACTGCTCGACCGTCTCGGCGGTCAGATCCGCACCGCGCTCGATGTGCCGCTGGCCGTGCTGTTTCCAACGGAGCTGCCATCGTCCCCCGATTCATCCGCGCCGCCGTCCGACCGGCGCGCGCCACTTTCCACGGAGCCTGCATGAACGTTTCGCGATTCCTTCATTGTGCCGCGCTCGCGTGCGGCCTGGTCATCGGCAGCACGGCATTCGCCGCTACGCCGAAGCAGCTGAGCATCGCCACGCTCGACGGCAAGACCTTCGATCTGGCCGCACAGCGCGGCAAGTGGGTCATCGTCAACTTCTGGGCGACCTGGTGTTCGCCGTGCATCAAGGAGATGCCGGACATCTCGGCGTTCGTCGCCAGCCGCCAGGACGTCGCCGCGATCGGCCTCGCCTACGAGGACACCGACAAGGCCGAGGTCGCCGAGTTCGCCAAGTCGCATCCGGTGAAGTACCCCCTGGCACAAGTGGATATGGACAAGCCGCCGGCCGATTTCGACATGCCGCGCGGATTGCCGACGACCTACCTGATCACGCCGGACGGCGCGGTCGCGAAAATCTTCACCGGTCCGATCACCGCGAACGATCTGGACAAGGCGATCGCCGAAAATTCGCACCCGGCCGCCAGTGCCAAGAAGTCCTAGGATGCCGGTCGCGCGCTTCCTCGTTTCCGGTCTGGTGCAAGGCGTGTTCTATCGCGCCTCGACGAAGACGCGCGCGCTCGAACTCGGTCTGAGCGGCTTTGCGAAGAATCTGCCCGACGGCCGCGTCGAAGTCGTCGCCAGCGGCGATGCCGCCGCGCTCGATCGCCTGCACGCCTGGCTGCGGCAGGGGCCGCCGGCTGCACGGGTTGCCGCCGTCGAGCACGAAGCGTTGCCCGAGCAGTCGCATCGCGGTTTCGAAAGCCGTTGAAGCGGCCGCGCGATCGCAAGAAACCGGTTGAAGCGCGCGCTGCGCCGCCGCGACCGCGTGCAGGCAAGGCGAAACCCGCGGCCGCGCGGCATGGACTTGCGCGCGTGCTGTCGAAGCTCGGCCTGTGTTCGCGCTCGCAGGCCGAGGCGTGGATACGCGCCGGTCGCGTCAGCGTCGATGGCCGTGCGGTGTACGACGTCGAGCGGCCGAGCAGCGCGCAGGAGCGGATTGCCATCGACGGCATCGCGGTGGGTGCGCGCGAGAGAATCTACCTGGCGTTGAACAAGCCACGCGGCTACGTCACGACCGCGTCCGACGAGCGCGATCGCAAGACCGTCTACGCACTGCTCGCCGATTCGGGCATGCCCTGGCTCGCGCCGGTCGGCCGCCTCGACATGGCGAGCGAAGGCCTGCTCCTGTTCAGCAACGACAGTGCGTGGGCCGCGCGCATCACCGCGCCGGATTCGCAGCTCGACAAGACCTATCACGTGCAGATCGATCGCGTGCCCGATGACGCGTTGCTCGCTGCGCTGCATGAAGGCATCGACGATCGCGGCGAACGGCTCCTGCTGAA
>DASWPR010000549.1:0-5390 GCA_036398455.1 Dokdonella sp. | reverse complement strand
CGGCGCACTCTACGATTTCGCTGCCGAACATGGCTTCACGCGCATCGCGCTCGGCCATCACCGCGACGACATCGTCGAAACGCGGTTCCTCAACCTGTTCCACCAGGCGACGCTGAAGGCGATGCCGCCGAAGCTGCGATCGGACGACGGACGCAACGTCGTGATCCGTCCGCTGGCCTATTGCCGCGAGGCGGACATCGCACGCTACGCCCAGTTGCGCGCGTTCCCGGTCATGCCGTGCAATTTGTGCGGCTCGCAGGAGAACCTGCAGCGCAAGGCGATCAAGGCGATGCTGAACGACTGGGAGCGCAAGCATCCCGGCCGCGTCTACAGCATCTTCCGGGCGATCGGCAATGTCGCGCCTTCGCAATTGACCGATCCGAAACTGTTCGACTTCGCCAGCCTCGGCGCGCGGCCTGAATCGCCGCGCGCCGATTCGCACGCCTGGCCGGCTGGCCCCGAGCGCGATCTGGATCCGTGAAACGTTTCATCGTCGTCCCGGTGAACGCCGGGACGCAGCGTCTTTCGCCCCGAGCTTGAAGTCACCGGGTTCCCGCATGCGCCGGAACGACGGTTGCCTTTTTGACCGGCTGTACGCCCCTCACCGAATGGCTCTCATCCATGTTCTTCCGCAATCTCAGCCTGTTCCGTTTCCCTGAAAGCATCAGCAAATCCCTGAAAAAGCTCGAAAAAGACCTCGAATCGCAGCGCCTGCGCGAATGCGGTCCGATGGAGCTGGCGACGCGCGGCTTCGTGTCGCCGTTCGGGCGCGAGAGCGAAGAGCTGTTGCACCAGATTGGTGAATTCAGCCTGGTCACGATCGGCGCCGAGGAGCGCCTGCTGCCCAGCGTCGTGGTCAATGAGGCGCTCGCCGACAAGCTCGCCAAAATCTCCGAGAAGGAAGGCCGGCGAGTTGGCGGAAAAGAGCGTAAGCGACTGAAAGACGAGGTTATTTCAGAACTCCTGCCGCGCGCCTTCATACGCCCGTCACGACTGTCTGCTTATCTGGATGCGAGCCAGGGATGGTTCGTCGTCGACAGCGCCAGCCGCAAGGCGGCGGAGGATGCCGTCAGCCAGGTCCGCGAGGCGCTCGGGCGCTTCCCGGCGACGCCGATGGCCCCCGAGGAATCGCCGCGGGCGCTGATGACGGACTGGCTGATTAGTGGCAAGCTGCCGGCAGGTCTGGTGCTCGGCGAGGACTGCGAATTGCGCGATCCGGCCGAGGCCGGCGCGATCGTCCGCTGTCGCCGCCAGGACCTTGAATCGGATGAAGTGCGGGAGCATCTGAAGTCGGGCAAACAGGTGTTTCAGCTCGGCTTGGAATTCGACGAGCGCGTCAGTTTCGTGCTCGGCGAGGATCTCGTCGTGCGTCGTTTGCGATTCCTCGACGTGGTTCTCGATCAGCTCGACAAGGACAATGTGGAATCGGCGCGCGCCGAACTGGATGCCAGCTTTGCGTTGATGACGCTCGAATTGAAGAACCTGTTCGAGCGCTTGGAACAGTGGTTCGGATTGCCCCGGCCGATCGATCGCGACTAGCGGCGGCGGCGGGATCGCGGGAGTAGAAGAAGTGGATCTTGCAAACGACTACCTGGAACTGGCCACTCCCGCCGGCGAGACGATCAAGGTATTGCGCAAGAGCCATCCGCAGGCGCGTCGCCTGCGCCTGACCGTGACGCCGGGCGGCGCCCGCGTCACCTACCCGGAAGGCACGCATCCGGCCCAGGTCTTCGCCTTCCTGCGCCGTCACGGCGAATGGCTGGAGCGCAAACTCGACGAACTCAGCCTCGGCTCCGCGCCGCCGCCGCTCAAGCCGGGTGCCGCGACGGTCATCCCGCTGCGCGGCGAGACGACGCGCCTGTCCTGGCGTGACGGTGCCTATCCGCAGATCGAACAGCTCGACGATCGTCTGGTGCTGACTTTGCCGCGTCCGCACGGCAAGTCGACGCTGCCGGCGGCGCGCGCGCTGCTGCGTTCGTTCCTGGAAGCGCAGATCCGGCGCGACGTCAGCCGCTATCTGGCGCGCTACTGTCCCGAACTCGACAAGGCGCCGACGGCCGTCAAGCTGCGTCCGTTGAAGAGCCTCTGGGGCAGTCTCGACACGCGCGACCGCGTGACGCTCGATCTCGCGCTCGCCCTCGCGCCGCCCGCGGCGCTGCGCTACGTGGTCGTGCATGAGCTGTGTCACCTGCGCATCCGCAGCCATGCGCCGCGCTTCTGGGCGCTGGTCGAAAGCCTGTACCCGGAATGGCGCGAGCAGCGCGACTGGCTGCGCACCAACGGCCAGGCCCTGAAGGCCGAGCTGACCCGCCTGATTCAGGCGCCGGCGGCAGACTGATCCGCGGCCAGCCGAAGCGGCCGTTCGCGAAACGCCCGAATCGCACCCGCCACCGCGGGCGCATCCTCCAGATGCAGATGATGCTGGCCCGCCAGCCGCGCGATGCGGATGTCGGCCACCTGCGCCGCGCGCGCCTCCATCATCGCGGTCGGCAGATAGCTCGTCGCCGGAGTCGCCAGGATCAGCAAGGTCGGCGCCTTGATGGCCGTCAGCATCGCCAGGATCTGCACCTCGGTAAATCGTTGCGGGCTGGCCAGGGTCAGGCGTGGATCGCTGGACCAGACGTAGCCGCCGTCGACCGCGCGCACGCCGCGTTCGACCAGGGCACGCGCGGCCGCTTCGCTGAGTCCATTGGCGGCCGCGCGGGCGGCGATCGCCGTTTCGAGGTGCGCGAAGACGCGCAGAGGGCGCCGCGCCGGGAACTCCGCACGCTGCTCGAGCGCCCGGCGCAGCTGCGCGAGTGCCTCGTCGGGGGCGACCGTCAATGGGCCGAGGGCTTCGACCAGCAGGAGTTCGCCGACGCGTGCGGGATACAGCGCGGCGAACAGGCTCGCGAGGGTGCCGCCGAGCGAATGGCCGAGCAGATCCGCGCGCGCCCAGCCGAAATGATCGAACGCCGCGCGTAAGTCATCGAAATAGTCGACATAGTGCAGCCACGCGCCGCCGACCGCATGCGCGGAGCGGCCGTGCCCGCGCAGATCGAGCGCCACCACGTAGCGGTCCGCAGCCAGCAGCGGCGCGAGGCGGTCGAAGCTGCCGGCGTTGTCGAGCCAGCCATGCAGCGCAAGTATCGGCGGATGCCGCGGATCGCCCCAGGCTTTCGCCGCGAGCGTGCCGTGCGGCGCGGCTATCTGCAATTCCTCAGCGCGGCTCATCGCGCAGGCGTTCCTGCCGCACGCGCGCGGCCGACTGCTGCGCCGACACGCGCATGGCATCCCACGCCGGATCGAACTCGGGCCAGCCTTGGCCGTGGCGCAGGATCAGCTCGCCGAGCGCGGCGACGTGATCGTCGCCGGCGTTCAACGACGGGATGTATTCGAAGCGTTCGCCGCCCGCGTGCAGGAAGCGCGCGTGGTTGCTGATCGCGATCTCCTCCAGCGTTTCCAGACAGTCGATCGAGAAACCCGGGCACAGCACCTGGACATGCTTGACGCCTTCGCCCGGCAGGGCATCGAGCGTCGCCTCGGTATACGGCTTCAGCCACGACTGGCGGCCGACGCGCGACTGGAAAGTGACGCTCAGGTCGCTTTCGCGCAGGTCCAGGCGCTCGCGCAATCGGCGCGCCGTCGCCTGGCATTGGCAGAAGTACGGATCGCCGGCGCGGAAATATTTCTCCGGAATGCCGTGATAGGACAGCAGCAGGCGCTGCGCGCGGCCGTGGCGCTGCCAGTGCGCCTCGACGCTGCGCGCGAGCGCTTCGATGTAGCGGGCTTCGGCGTGGTAGTCGGCGACGAAGCGCAGTTCCGGTACCCAGCGCCATGTCGCCAGTTCGGCGCCGACCGCGTCGAGCACCGAGGCGCTGGTCGTCGCCGAGTATTGGGGGAACAGCGGTACCACCATTATCCGGCGCGCGCCGGATGCGGCCAGTTCGCGCAGCGTGGCGGCGATCTCCGGCTTGCCGTAGCGCATCGCATAGCGCACCGTGATCGGGCCGGGGCGCTGCGCTTTCAGCGCGTCCTGCAGCTTGCCGGTGAGCGCGGCGGTGCCGGTTTGCAGCGGCGAGCCTTCGGGTGTCCAGATTTTCGCGTACAGCGCAGCCGAGCGCGCCGGCCGGATACGCAGGATGACGCCGTGCAGGATCGGCTTCCACAGCCAGCGCGGCCATTCGACGATGCGCGGGTCGGACAGGAATTCGGCCAGGTAGCGTTTCACGGCGCGTCGATCCGGCGCCTGCGGCGTCCCCAGATTGACCAGCAGTACGGCGGCGGACGGCGTGTTGCCGTGAACGAATCTGGGTTGTCCGAGGAAACGCGGCATGGTGTGCGGGGGCGGCAGATCGAGGGGAATATCGCGTCGCGTGCGGGGTTTCGATGCCGCTCTTGCGGGCACCGTGGCGCACGGGGCTAAAGTGTTGACCGGCTTGGGATTGCTGTTAGACTCGAAGCGCTACCGCGGACCACCGCGGAGCTGACGATTGCCATAACGATAACACGCCGCCATGCGCACACTTGCCTGCTTTGCTGCAGCAGGGATGCTCGCCGTCGCCGTATTCCCCGAGAATGCAGCGGCGATCGCCTATGGAGAGGCGTTCGATACCCTGTATCGCGTCGATCTTGACGCGCACTCGGCGACGCCTGTCGGCGGCGCCGGGCGCTATGCCGGCCAGGATATCGGCAACATCAGCGGTTTGACCACGATGGCGGACGGCAATCTGCTGGCGGTGGCCGGCGGCTTCAAATTGCTCATTTCGCTGAGTGCCGAGAATGGCGCCGCGCACGTCGTCGGCGACCTCGGGTTGACCGGCCAAGGCGACCCGAGCCGCAACGACGCGCTCGATCTCAACATGGTATCCGGCTGCGACGGCAAGCTGTGGCTGACCTCGGCCGTCGCCAACAAGATATGGAACGTGGACGCGGGCACCGGCGCAACCACCCTGGTGGGCCCCACCGGTCATACGATCACCGGCCTTGCCGTGCTCGGCGACGCGCTCTACGGCGCCGGCGGCAAGGGCGACAACAATTTCTACCGCATCGACCCGACCACGGGCGCGGCCACGCTGATCGGCCCCTTCGGCGCAGGTCTCACGCGCTGGGCGAATTCGATCGCCATGAGCTTCGACGCCGACGGCACGCTGTGGGCGGTGGTCAACTACGTTCCGCCGGAGAACGACAGCGATCCGATCGTCGACTGGAGCGACCTCGCCACCATCGATCCGGCCACCGGCGCGGTGACGATCGTCGGGCCGATCACCGGCCCGGACACGCTGCGCGGCATCGGCATGAAAGGCTTCACGGTCGGCCCCGCGCAATGTACCGGCGGAGGCGGCGGTCCGATGCCGGCACCGGCCGGATCGCCGTGGATGCTCGGCCTGCTCGGCGGAGCGTTGATCCTT
>DASWPR010000548.1:0-2590 GCA_036398455.1 Dokdonella sp. | reverse complement strand
CGCCGATCAGCAGCAGCGTTCCGGTGACGGGCAACAGCGCCCACCCGCCAGGAAACGCCGCGTGCTTGTCGAGCATCGCCAGCGCTGCGAGGAACAGAGCAAGTCCCGCTGCCGCGGCGGCGTCGCGCAGGAAGGGAGGGCCGCGGTGGTCATCCTCGACCGCCAGCCATCCGCGGACGTGCGCCTGCGCCAGCAGGCCGCCGGCAAGAATTTCCCAGAAGCGCGTGACCGGCAGATAGAACGTCGCAGCGGGGAAGGGGTGCACGCAGGCGACATTCACGGCGAACGAGGCCAGCGTGATCGCCAGGCCCAGTCGAAAACCATCGAAGCCGCGCTTCCACGCATACCAGAGCAGCAGCGGCCAGACGATGTAGAACTGCTCCTCGATGCCGAGCGACCACAGGTGCAGCATCGGCTTGGTGTCGGCCGCCGCATCGAAGTAGCCGGCTTCGGTCCACAGCAGCAGGTTCGATGCGAAGCCGATGCCGGCGACCGCGTGTTTCCCAAGCGCGCGGAATTCGTCCGGCAGCAGCATGACCCATCCGCCGACCAGGATTGCGGCGATGACCACGCACAGGCTCGGCAGCAGGCGCCGGATGCGGCGCCCATAGAACTCGACGAAACTGAAGGTGGAATTCCCGAGCGCCTTCAGGATGATCGACGATATCAGGTAGCCGGAAATGACGAAGAAGATGTCGACGCCGACGAAGCCGCCGGCGGCGACCTCGGGGAATGCATGGAACGCGACGACGCTGAGTATCGCTATCGCGCGCAGGCCGTCGATATCCGGCCGGTAGGTGCCGCTGCCCGGTTCTGCTGCTCTGTTTTCGCCTGCGGTTGCCCGCATGGTCACTTCGGCGCGAGCCGGATCGCACCATCGATGCGGATGGTCTCGCCGTTGAGATAGCGGTTCTGCAGGATGAAGGCGACCGTGTCGGCGTACTCGTCCGGCGAGCCGAGGCGCGACGGATACGGCACCTGCGCGCACAGCGACTGGTACACCTGCTCCGGCATGCCGTCGACCATCGGCGTGTGGAACACGCCCGGCGCGATGGTCATCACGCGCACGCCGATACGTGCGAATTCGCGCGCCATCGGCAGCGTCATCGCGACGACGCCGCCTTTCGACGCGGCGTAGGCGGCCTGGCCGATCTGGCCTTCGTAGGCGGCGATCGAGGCCGTATTGACGATGACGCCGCGCTCGTTGTCTTCGCCCGGAGCGTTGTGCTGCATCAGGTCGGCCGCGGCCTTGGCGACGTTGAAGCTGCCGATCAGGTTCACCGTGACCGTGGTCGCAAAGGTCTTCAGCGGCATCGGTCCTTCCTTGCCGAGCACGCGCCCGGCGCCGAGGATGCCGGCGCAGTTGACGGCCACGTTGAGGCCGCCCATCTCGCCATGCGCGGTGCGCAGGCTTTTGGCGACGTCGTCTTCCGACGTTACGTCCGTTTCGATGAACCCGCTGCGCGCTTCGGTACCGAGTTCGCGCACCGCCGCCTCGCCCTTGGGCGAATTGACGTCGAGCAGGATCACATGGCCGCCATGGCTGGCGAGGAAGCGGGCGACGGCGAAGCCGAGTCCGGAGGCGCCGCCGGTGACGACGGCCTTCACTTGATCGAGTTGCATGGCGTGGGTCCGCAGCGGTTCGAGGCCGCGGATTCTAGCCGAGCTTGCGCGCGTTCACAGCGTGCGCGGGTGGAAGCGCACACGCGTTCACAGCGCGCGCAGATAGAAGCGATTGCAGCCGAAATGCCCGGTACTGCCGAGTGCCTGTTCGATCGTGTGGAAACCGCTGGAAAGATACAGCTGCTGCGCGGCATCCATGCCGGTCGAGGTCTCGATATAGCAGCGCGCAAAAGCGTGCCTGCGCGCCGCCTCCAGGCAGCGCTCGATCAGCGTCCGCCCGGCGCCGCGCCCGCGCAGCGCCGGCATGAAGTACATCTTGCGCAGTTCGCAGGTCGCGGCGTCGGCGCCGTCGAGCGGCGCGATGCCGGCGCCGCCCAGAACGGCGCCATCGATTTCGACCACGAAGTAGGCGCAGCGGGGCCGCGCGTAGGCGGCGCTCATCGCATCCACTTCGGGGTCGTGGATCGCAAAGCCGGCGCCGCCCGCGCCGAATTCCGGCATGACGCTGCGGATCGTCGCGGCGATCGCCGTGTCGTCGCGCGCTTCGATGGGGCGGATCGAAAAGGTCGGCGGCACGCGGGTTTCCTGCGCGGGATCGATGGCCGCGTATCGTAGCAAGGCGTCTCCCCGCACGATGTGCCGGGATCGGACGAAGTTCGACGCTG
Source organism: Dokdonella sp. (assembly GCA_036398455.1). Classification (GTDB taxonomy): domain Bacteria; phylum Pseudomonadota; class Gammaproteobacteria; order Xanthomonadales; family Rhodanobacteraceae; genus Dokdonella_A. The sequence goes on along the minus strand of DASWPR010000548.1, from coordinate 302 downwards.
TCGACTGCAAGCAGGCTGTCAGCCGCCGCCGACTAGAATCGCGTTTTCGCCGGCGTCGCCATCGCAATGTTGAACCCTGCAAGCCCGCTGGTGATCCGCTTCGGTCGCCTCGGCGACATGATCCTGCTGCAACCCTTGCTGCATCGCCTGCATCAGCGACATGGCGCGCCCTGCCATGTCCTCACGCGCGGCAGCTGGACGGCGCCGCTGTATGCCGGCCATGCCGACGTCGCCGCGGTCACGCAGTTCGCCCAGGCGCATCGTGCCTTCGTGTTGAGTCCCGAACGCTGGCGCGCCGTGCA
>DASWPR010000547.1:0-6448 GCA_036398455.1 Dokdonella sp. | reverse complement strand
GGTTCGGGCAACTGCGACACCGAAGTACGCGTCGCGCTGCTGCTGAAGGAAGCCGGCCTGACCGATTTCACCATCGAATGCGTGGACATGAACCGGCACATGCTTGAACGCGGACGCGCAATGGCTGCGGCGGAAAACGTCGCCGCGCACATCCGCACCGTCGAAGCCGACTTCAACCGGTGGCGCGCGACGCAGCGCTACGCCGGCGTGTTGGCAAACCAGTCGCTGCACCATGTGATGAACCTCGAAGGCCTGTTCGACGAGATCAAGCGCTCGCTGCTTGCGCATGCCTTCTTCGTTACCAGCGACATGATCGGCCGCAACGGTCATCTGCGCTGGCCGGAGGCGCTGCACGAAGTGGGGAACTTCTGGAACGAACTGCCTTCGAACTACCGCTACAACCGCCAGCTCGAGCGCCACGAACCGATGTACGAGAACTGGGATTGCTCGACGGAAGGGTTCGAGGGCATCCGGGCGCAGGACATCCTGCCGCTGCTGCTCGAGCGTTTCGACTTCCGCGTATTCATCGGTTTCGGCAATCTCGTCGACGTCTTCATCGACCGTTCGTTCGGCCACAATTTCGATGCGGCGCAAACGTGGGATCGCGCCTTCATCGATCGCGTACATGCATTCGACGAACACGGATTCGCACAAGGCACGCTGAAGCCGACGCACATGATGGCGGTGATGACCGGCGAACCCGGCGCAGTACACGAATGCGCGCGCGGATTGTCGGCGCGTGCAAGCGTGCGCGACCCTGCCGCCGAGCCGCGCAACTAGACATCGCACCCGGGGATTTCTCTTCGCCATGGCAATGGACGCTGTGCCTTTGAACGACCTCGAACGCATGCCGCGCTGGCGCAGGCTTGCCTCCACTGCGCTGCGCGCAATCGTCATCGCAGCCGCCGCCGCGGCAGCGCTGGCATGGATGGCGACTTCGATCCTGGCGATCGTCAACTTTGCGTTCCGCTATCCGGTGTACGACCAGTACCGCGTTTATCCGGGCTATCTCAGCGAGCCTTTTCCGGCCAGCGCGATGCACTCGGAAAATGGTCATCACCCGATCCTGCCGATCCTCCTGCGCCTGGCCGACAACGCATGGTGGTCCGGCAGTCAGAAGCTCCTGCTGATCACCGGCACCCTGGCCGCCGTCGGCGTGCTCGCCGCGCTGGCGTGGGCCATCGTGCGCGAACGCGGCATACCGGCGACCACGCGCGCCGCGGCCGTGCTGCTCAGCGCCATCGCGGTGTTCTGGCTCGGCAATGCACGCATGCTGATACACAGCAACGAGCAGTCGCATGTCTACTTCACGCTGCTGGCGACCGCGCTGGCATTGTTCGCGATGCAGCGCGAGCAATCGGTGCGCAACGGCGTCTGGTTGGCGGTGGCCGGCTTTCTCTGCGTCTGCGCAACCTTCAGCTTCGGCACCGGGCTTGCGAGCTTCGCCGCCGTATTCGCACTGGCGCTGCTGTACCGGCTGCGCACGCGCCATCTCTTCCTGCTCGGCGGCCTGGCCGCCGCCACGCTGTGGATGTACGTCTTCGGGCTGCCGGGCGAACGCAGCGTTCGCAGCGCCCTGGCATTCGATCCCGTGGAAAGCGCCGCCGCCTTGACGCGCTGGCTGTCGTCGCCGTGGATGCGCTCGTTCCTCGGTACGGCGAAGCCGCCTCTGGACACCTCCCTGCCGCAGGGCATGGCCGCGCAGACACTGGGCATCCCGCTGCTCGGCATCGCCGCTGCGCTCGCATCGCTGTTCGGCGAAGGCTGGGCGATGCGCGAAGCCGTGGTGATCGGTTCGATCGGTGTATGCCTCTACGTGCTCGCAGCCGTCCACGCGTGGCGCCATCGCGCCACGATCGGCCGCGCGCGCGCATTCGCATTCGGCATGGCCACGTTCGCCCTCGGCTCGGGGCTCATCGTGTGCGCCGGCCGGCTGGCCTACTTCGCGCAGCTGCCGACACAGGTGCTGGCCGATCGCTATTCGCCGTGGACCTGCGTGTTCTGGCTCGGCCTCGGCGTGTATGCGATGACCGGCCCGCACTCGACACGGATGCGGCAGCGCGTGACGGCGGTCGTCGCCACCCTGGCGATCGTTCTGCTGTTCGCACCCAGCCATCGCGTATATGCGGGCTGGTGCGCCGCCGCTCATCGCTTCATCCAGCAGGCAGCGGTCGCCAGCCAGCTCGGCATCCTGGACCCCGACCGCAATGTCGACGTCGGCAGCACCACGCCGGCCGATACGCTGGCGACCGTGAAGGCCTTCCGTGACCATCGCATCGCCATGTTCGCCGAACCCGCGTATGCGCTGGTCGAGAGCGGCTGGCATGCGCCGGCAACCCTGCCTGCGCCGCTGGATGGCGGGTATATCCATGTCACGCGCCAGTTCGACGACCTCGCCGGCACGCGTCGCGTCGCCGCCTTCGAAGGCTGGCTGCCGCAACACGCACCCGGCCTGCCGCGCGATCCGATTCTCGTGGTCGTCGATGCACAAGGCGCGCAGCGAGGCCTGGCAAAAATCAGTTTCGACCATTCGGGAAAACCGGCGCTGCGCTATCGCGTGATACGCAAGCGCGGCTTCGACGGCTACGTGCTGAATCCGCAACCCGGCGAGGTGCTGAAGCTTCTGGTGATGCGCAAAGGAGACCGGGCGCTGCTCGCCTCCATTCCCCTGACACTGCCGGATGCCGCGATTCCAGCTGCCTCTTCACCGTAAAACCCACCATGGAGTTCTTCATGATCAGGACCGATCAACAACCGCAACACGGTCCGCGCTTCGACAGCGCGATCTTTGCCCTGCTCTGCCTGCTGCTGCTCGCCGATGCCTGGTATCTGCTCACGGAAGTCGGCGCGAGCAGCACGGCCGCAGTGCCCGGGCTCGGCCTCGACCGCGCTGTCGTCGCCTTCGCGGCATTCCTGTTCGCCGCCTATGGCGCGCTCGCGTGGCGACGGGGCGGCGTCGACACCGCGCTGGCCTTTGCGATCGGCGCCACCTGCGGCGTGCTGTTCTTCGTGCGAACCCTCGGCACCGCCCTCGCCGATCCGACGGCGATCGGCTGGCTGCTGCACGGCGATATGGCGCAGCACTACAGCGGCTGGGAAATGTTTCGCCACACGCCCTGGGCATGGCCGCCGGGCAAACTGCCGGAACTGTGGTATCCGGTCGGCACGTCCATCGTGTTCACCGACTCGCTGCCCTTGCTGGCGCTGCTGCTGAAGCCGTTTTCGGCCTGGCTGACCGAACCGTTCCAGTACATCGGGCCATGGGTACTGTTGAACTGCGCGATGCAGGGCGGCTTCGGCGCGCTGCTGATCGCACGCGCAACCCGCGGCGCCGCGGTCATCCTCGCCGGCGCGGCGCTGTTCGTCGTCGCACCGATCTTCATCAACCGCCTCGGCCACGACACGCTGACCACGCAATGGCTGCTGCTGGCGGCGTTGTGGCTCTACTTCCGCGCGCAGCCGCCTGCGCGACTCGCTGCGGAGGCGGCGCCGTGGTGGCTGCTGAGCGCAGCGATCCTGGTGCACCCCTATCTCGGCGCGATGACGCTGGCGATCCAGCTGGCCTGTTGGGGCCGGCGCGTGCTGATCGACCACGCACGCTCGCGCTGGCAGGCATCGATCGCTTTCGGCACGTCGCTGCTGATCGCGCTGCTGCTGTGGTGGCTCAGCGGCGCGATGACGCTTCCGCACAAGGACAGCGGAGGCGGACTGCCGTACGGCCCTCATTCGTTCAACCTGCTCGGCTTCGCGAACCCGATGGGGTTTTCCCGCGTACTGCCGAACCTGCCGTATCTGCGCGAGCAATACGAAGGCTTCGCCTATGCCGGCATCGGCATGCTGGCGCTCGCCGTGGTCGCGGCAGCGCTCGCCGCGATACGGCGAACGCGAAGCGACGCGCACCGCCGCTGGCTGCCGCTCGCCCTGGTTGCATTGGCATTGTCCGCGTTCGCGGCGAGCACGGTGCTGGCGATCGGCAACTGGAAGATCATCGACATGCCGATACGCGGTCCGATTCTGGCCTCGTTCCGCGCGTCCGGGCGGTTCATCTGGGTCGCGTACTACGCGCTGATGCTGCTGATCCTGTGGACGCTGCTGCGACGCCTGCGCTATGCGGGCGCGGTCATGCTGCTGAGCGTGGCGCTGCTTGCGCAACTGTGGGATTTCTCGCTCAGCCATCGGCGCTTCGCACGCATGCGCATCGCCGCGATAGCGATTCCGGCCGACACGCAATTGAGCGACCCGCGCTGGGCACGCCTGGCCGAAGGGCGGCACCATCTCACGCTGCTGCCGCCGGGCGCGTGCGCGCACGAAGCAGGACCGTACCTGCCGTTCCAGTTGTTCGCCGCCGCGCATTCGATGACCCTCAATTCGGGTTATCTCGCGCGCTGGGACGCCCGGGGAACCGGGCGCTACTGCGCCGAGCTCGGCGCGCAGCTGGCCGCGGGAACATTCGGCAGCGACGATCTCTACGTGCTCGGCGACGAGTGGCGCGACGCCTTCCTCGGCAAGGTGCCGACGGCGCGCTGCGAGACCCTGGACGGCTATCAGGCCTGCGTGATCGACGCTTCCGCGCCCTGACCGTGCGCGAGCGCGCGGGTCAGCCTCGCTGCTTGCCCTGTTCGGCCAAGGTCAACGCGACCTTGTCGCGCAGATACACCGGCAGCGCCTCGTCGGCAGCGACGGCAAGCCCCGCATGCACGCGCGCGACGGCCAGGCGCGCCACGTCGATCGCCTGCGGGTAGCGCTCGCCGTCGTCCCACAGCGGCGCCGACCCGAGCCGCGCGAGGAGCGCATCGCGATAGCTCGACCAGCCGCTGCCGATGACGTTCCAGGAGCTGCCGTCGAGCAGCGGCAAGGCCTCGGCCCGCGTCACGGTTTCCTGCGTGATCGGCTCGACCAGCCCTGCTTCGTCGTGCCTGAACCAACCCGCATAGATCTCGCCCATGCGCGCATCGATGACGGCGAGGATCGGCGCGCCATTGGCCGGCGCCTGCAGGGCGAGCGCAGCCAGCGAAGACACCGGCACGACCGGCAGGTCCAGCGCCAGCGCGATGCCCTGCGCCGCCGAGATCGCCAGGCGTACGCCAGTGAATGCACCGGGACCGCAGCCGACCGCGATCGCGTCGAGATCGTGCCGGCGCAGGCCCGCTTCGGCCAGCACCTGGTCGCACATCGGCAGCAGCAGCTCGGCGTGCCGGCGCGGCGCCAGCTCGCTGCGCGCGACCAGGCGCTCGCCGGCGAGCGCCGCGGCGGAACAGGATTCGGTGGCGGTTTCGATCGCGAGCAGATTCATGCGGCGCAGTTTAGCGGCGCACCGGGGCCATCGACCAATGCGCGCCGATCGGCGCGCCATCGTCGATGGCCGCAAGGCTGCGCCGCCGGCTCATCCGGGCGCCGGCGAACCGTTGCGTCTCAGGCGCCGCGTGCGGACGGTCCCATCGCATACCAGTCGACGCGACGGGTCAGCAGCATCAGCGCGGTTACCGCGGCGAGCAGGGCGAGTGCGCCCATCAGCAGCGCATAGTCTTCGCTGATCACCAGGCCGTACAGCAGCGCGTAGATCAATGCGAGCAGCGCGCCGAGAATCAGGCCGGAGCGGCGTTCGGCGAGCACGGCCGCCGCATAGCCGCCGACCAGCGCAACCGTGGCGGCAGCCGCGACCAGATAAGCGAAGGCGAAGCCGACCTGCTCGGACAACGCAAGCAGCACGACGTAGAACGTGCACAGCGCGATACCGACCAGCAGGTATTGCACGGCATGCACGCGCAGGCCGCGCAATACCTCGAACAGGAAGAACGCGACGAAGGTGAGCGCGATGAACAGCACGCCGTACTTGCCGGCGCGCACGTTCTGCTGGTACGCGCCGGCCGGCCGCATCAGGCTGACGCCGAACGCGCTGTCGGCGATGGCGAGCGTAGCGGCTTCGCTTTCGTTCCAGCGCTGCGCAATGCGGCGGTTCAGATCGAGTACCTGCCAGCTCGCCTCGAAACCTCCGGCATCGACTCGGCGCGTCGCCGGCAGGAAGGCGCCGTCGAAGCCGGGATCGGGCCATGCGCCGGACACGCGCAGCTCGGTCTGGCGCGCCAGCGGCAGCGCCGCGAGGCGCTCGCTGCCGGCCAGCGTCAGCTCGAACGCGAACGGCAGTTGCGGCGGCAGCGCGGCCGGGTCGAGCGGCAACGGGGCGGCGACGGCAGCGATGCCCGCCACGCCGCCGCCGTCGGGGCCGAAGTTGAGTTCGCGCTCGCCCACGCGCAACGCCGACACGCGCCGGATGCCGCGCACATCGGCGATCGGCACGCGCAGCTCCGCGCGCTGCCATTGCGGCTCGCGCCCCGGAGAAGCCAGTGCGGCGATGTCGGCGGCAGCGAACCGCCCTTCGACGTTCAGTTCCGCCAGATAGACCGGTGTCTCGTAGAGGCCGTAGCGACGCAGTTCCGGCGCCAGGGTC
>DASWPR010000546.1:0-3255 GCA_036398455.1 Dokdonella sp. | reverse complement strand
CGCGCCTCGTCTGCCTTCATGCGCCGCACGATCGCGCGACTGCGTTCGTCGCCGGCCGGCAGGGTTTCCAGATGCTCGCCGAGATGCGCCTCGACCTGGCGCTCGGTCTCGACCACGAAGCCAAGGCTGAGGCGGTCTCCGACGGCGCCGGCGACCGCGCCGATCGCGTAGGCGCCGGCGTACCAGAGCGGATTCAGCAGGCTGGCGCGACTGCCAAGTTCAGCGAGCCGTTCGCCGCACCAGGCCAGATGGTCGGTCTCCTCGGCCGCTGCGGCGAGCATCTGCGTGCGCAGGCCCTCGTCGCGCGTGACCGCGGCCTGGCCGAAATACAGCGCCTGCGCGCAGACCTCGCCGACATGGTTCACGCGCATCAGTCCCGCCGAATGGCGGCGCGCGGCTTCGCCGAGTTCGCCGTCGGCGATGTCCTGCGCCGGCGACGGCTGCGTCGCCACCGGCGCGGCGACGAATATGGTTTCCAGCGCGCGTTCGATTTCCACGAAGGCGCGATCGAGCGATGACAAGGTACGCACGTTCATAAGGTGGAATTGTCCAGTTGTTCGGCCAGCAGCGCCAGCGGATGAATGACGCGCAGTAGCGGGTCGCGCCCGCGCAGGCCGTTGCCGAGGTGAATGCGGCAGCCGATGTTCGTCGTCAGCAGCAGGTCCGGTGCGAGTGCTCGTGTCTGCGCCAGCTTCTCGTCGCGCAGCCGCGCGGCGAAGTCGGGCTGCTCCAGGAAGTAGCTGCCGGCGGCACCGCAGCAGCGCGGCTGTTCCGGCAGCGTCACGACGGCAAGCTGCGGAATGCGTGCCAGCAGACTGCCGACCGCGCCGACCGCACCGACGTTGTTGACCTGCGTGCACGGCAGATGCAGTGCGGCGCGCTGTGGCAGCGCATGAAAGCGCAGCCCGGCCAGGGCGGGATCGGCGGCGACGAAGGCATGCACGTCCTCGACGCGAACGGCGTGGCCGGACAGAACCTGGCCGCGCAGGTCGCCATGACAGCCGCTCGCTGCGACCAGCACGGTGTCGACGCCGCTGGATTCGATCGCGCTGCGCGTGACGGCGGCGCTGCGGGCCGCCGCCGCGACGTCGCCATGGTGGCGTTCCAGCGCGCCGCAGCAGGCTGCCTCGGGCGTTTCGACGACTTCGTAGCCGAGCGCCTCGAGCAGGCGCTTCGCGGCGGCCAAGGTATCGCGGTCGTAGACGCTGGCGACGCAGCCGCGGAACAGCCCGATGCGCCCGCGTCTGCGCGTGGCCGGCGCAGGCCATGCGAAGCGGGCTTTCGCCGGCAGGTCCGGCTGCGCTTCGGCGAGCCGTCGCCAGCGTGTGCCGAGCGGCAGCCGGCGTGCGAGCGGCGGCAGCCAGCGCCCGAGCCGCAGCCGGGCGCCCCAGCGCGCCGCCGCCGTGGCCGCGCGCGGATTGCGCAGGATGCGCTGCACGAAATGGGGCAGGGCAGGGTCCGGGCGAGGGGCGTCGGCCAGCGCCGCGCGCGTACGCACCAGGATTTCTTCATACTGGACTTGCGACGGGCACACTTTCTGGCACGAAAGACAACCCAGGCAGTGATCGAGGTGGACCACTGCCGTCGCGGTCGCTGCGAGCGTGCCGGTCGTCAGCGCCCGCGCGAGTGCGATGCGCCCGCGCGGCGACTCCGCCTCGACGTTTTCCAGGCGATAGGTCGGGCAGTGCGGCAGGCACAGGCCGCACATCACGCACTGGTCGGTCAGGCTGGCCAGGCGCGGGTCAGCCGCGGCGCTGGCGGGGGAGGCTTCGAGCATGGATTTCATGCTACCATCCGCGGCTTCGCCGGATCGTGGCGTGGAGTTGCCAGGTCGGCACGCTTCCGCTATCCTCCCGCGCCCTCATTTATCCCGTGCCCGCTTTTCAGGGGCCGAACCAGAGTCTTCCGGATATGAAAACGATCAGCGCGAATGCTGAAACCGTCAAACGCGATTGGTACGTCATCGACGCTACCGACAAGACGCTTGGCCGCCTGTGCACCGAGCTGGCGCATCGCCTGCGTGGAAAGCACAAGACCGTCTACACCCCGCACGTCGATACCGGCGACTACCTCGTCGTGATCAATGCGGAGAAGGTCGCGGTCACCGGCAAGAAGCTGGAAGACAAGAACTACCACCGCTTCACCGGTCACATCGGCAACCTCAAGACGACCTCGCTGAAGGATATGCTCGCCAAGCATCCCGAGCGCGTCATCGAGATTGCCGTGAAGGGCATGCTGCCGAAGAACCCGCTGGGCCGTGCGATGTACCGCAAGCTCAAGGTCTACGCCGGCGCGAGCCACCCGCACACCGCCCAGCAGCCTCAGGTGCTGGACGTCAAGGCGTAACGCGAGTCCCTCGCAAGAGCCCGCACATCGTGCGGACTTTTCAACAACAGCAGATACATAAATGGCCATTCAGCAAAATTACGGAACCGGTCGTCGCAAGTCTTCCGCAGCGCGCGTGTTCCTGCGCAAGGGCAGCGGCAGCATCGTCGTCAACGGCAAGCCGCTCGACGAATTCTTCGGCCGTGAGACCTCGCGCATGATCGTGCGCCAGCCGCTCGAGCTGACCCAGAACCACGACAAGTTCGACGTGCTCGTCACGGTCGAAGGCGGCGGCATGACCGGCCAGGCCGGCGCGATCCGCCTCGGCATCGCCCGCGCGCTGGTGGAATACGACGAAGCGCTGAAGCCGCCGCTGCGCAAGGCCGGCTTCATGACGCGCGACGCCCGCGAGGTCGAGCGCAAGAAGGTCGGCCTGCACAAGGCCCGCCGCGCGACGCAGTACTCGAAGCGCTAACCGATCTAGCCCCCTCGCTGCAGGGGGCGCGAGTCGAGCGATCGATTCGCGGGGACGAGGAAGCCAGCTCAGACGGTTCCGACCGTGGCCTCCATCGCCGTCCCACCCTCGATGGGGGATCGTCTAACGGTAGGACAACGGACTCTGACTCCGTTTATCTAGGTTCGAATCCTAGTCCCCCAGCCAACAAGATCAAGGGCTTAGCAGAAATGCTAGGCCCTTTTTCTTTGCGTGGGGACTTAACCATAGAAGCCACCGCCAGATCCGCCGCTGAAACCGTCGCGCCCCTTCTCGCAGCCGACTGAGGATGCTGAGCCCACTCCGGCGAACTGCTCACGCCTCCCGCACCAGCCCCGTTGCGGAAGGTCCAGAGGGCGGTCAGGCTTTTTTTCAATCACGCGGACCTCGATGATCAGGGCGCGAGGACTGGAAGCCGCATCGGCAATCCCTCCATC
>DASWPR010000545.1:0-3018 GCA_036398455.1 Dokdonella sp. | reverse complement strand
GGTCGTGCCCTTCACGTTGGAGAAGCCGAGGCCATGGCTGCCGTCGATGAACGTGATCGGCGCGGACAGCTGGAAATTCTTGAACTCTTCGTAATAGACCGAGCTGTTCCAGGTCAGGCGATGATCGAAGAAGCTGAGCTTGATGCCCGCCTCGTAGTTGGTCAGCGTCTCGCCCTTGTACGGTACGCCGCCATCCTGCAGGCCGCCGGATTTATAGCCGGTCGACACGCTGGCGTAGACGAACGCGTCACTGCTCAGGTCCTTGTCGAGACGCAGCAGCCAGGTCGGCTTGTTGGCGTCGTAGTGCCCATCGTTTCTCGCCGAGATGTTGAAGCCGTTGGCGGGGCTCGGAATCGTGCCCCGCGTGATCGGGATCTGCGGCACCGAGGGATCGTAGGCCCAGCCCCAGTTGCGGCCGCCGTCGTTTTCCTTCTCGTCGTGCGTGTAGCGCGCACCGCCGGTAAGACGAAGGTCGTCGCTGATGTGCCACGTCGCCTGGCCGAAGCCGGCATACGAATCGACCGTCTCGCTCGGCTGGATGAACGAGCCCTGCCAGCCGACGGTGCCTTGCGGCGTGCCGTTGAAAATCGGGATATCGAAGCGGATCGAATTGTCTTCGGCGGCGTAGTAGAGACCGAGGATCCAGTCGACCGTGTTGTCGCCGCTGGATTTCAGATCGAGTTCGTGGCTGCTCGACCGGTAGTGCGAGTCGTTCGTGCGGTCGTCCTGGAACGAGCCGCCCGAGGCGAAGCTCGTCGGCAGCACCACGCCGCCGTCCTGGTCGAAATCGCTGGAGCCGCTGTATTTGGAGAAACCCGCGATGTACGACAGCGTCATCGCATCGTTGAGATCGAAGTCGAGCCGGCTGCGCAGCGCGTACGAAGTGCGATCGAGCTGCGGCGCGGTATCGGCGAGGATCGACCAGAAGTCCTGGCCCGGGCGCGGGTCCTGCATCAGGTTCGCATTCAATGTGCCGCGGTCGCGGAAATATTCGAGCGAGAGATTCCAGCTGATGCGCTCGGTCGGGGTCCACAGCGTGCTGACGCGCGCAGCCGTCTGGTCCTGCGCGTTGTATTTCTGCCCGCCGGTGACATAGATGTTCGGATCGATCGGCTTGAAGTTCGCTGGATCGCCACCCGAGGCCGCGAACGCCGCCTGCTGGCTCGCCAGCGAAGGCAGCTGTCCGTTCGGGCTCTGGAAATCCACATAGCCATCGTGTTCCTCGTGCGCGACCGCGACGCGGAAGGCGAACGTGTCGGACACCGGCACATTCACCGCGGCGCGTTCGCCGACATGGTTGTAGCTGCCGACTTCCATCTGCGCGTAGCCGTGAATATCGCTGCCAAGCTGCGCCTTGGCCGTCTGGAAATTCACCGCGCCGACGGTGGAGTTGCGTCCCCACAGCGTGCCCTGCGGGCCGCGCAGCACTTCGACCGAATCGAGGTCGAGCAGCAGGCCGGCGGCCGCTTCCGCGCGCGGCGTGTAGACGCCGTCGACGAACAGGGCGACTTCCGGATCCGCATATTCGGTCTTCGCGCTGTCGTTGCCGACGCCGCGCAAGGTCAGCGTGATGACACCGTGATCGCCTTCGGTGGTGGCCGCGAACCCGGGCACGAGCTTGGTGATGTCGGCGATATTGTTGACGCGCTCCTTCTCGAGCAGGTCCGCGCTGAGCGCACTGATCGCGATCGGCGTCTTCTGCAGCGGCGTTTCGCGCTTCGTCGCCGTGACCTGGATCGTATCGAGCGCCTGTGCGCCGTCGGCCTTGTCCGGCTGCGCCGGCGGGTTCTCGGCGGCGACGGCGCTGCTCGTCGCGAGCACGGCAATGATCGCGCTGTACAGCGCGCGTGAGCGGTAGATCATGATTCCCTCCTCCGGTGCGATAGTGCCGTCCGCCGGTTCTTCGACCTGGCTGGAACGGTTGCGCGGCGAGAAATACTGCAAATTGGCAGCGCTGTCAATTACGAAATGACAGCGCTGCCAATTTCACTTACATTAGCGTCGCCGAGTACCACGAACAGGCAGGAACGCAGGCCGCGCGATGATGCGACGAGCCGCGCCGCCGGCACCGGGAGGACGACCATGGGCATGCTGAAGAAGATCCTGATCGTCGGCGGCGGCACCGCCGGCTGGCTCACCGCGAACTATCTGGCGCGCACGCTGAACGCGGCTGCGCAGAAGGACATCCAGATACAACTGGTCGAATCGGCGGATATCGGCATCCTCGGCGTCGGCGAGGGCACGTTCCCGTCGATCCGCGGCACCCTCTCGGCGATCGGCATCGACGAAGCGCGCTTCCTGCGCGAAGCCACGGCGACGTTCAAGCAAGGCATCCGTTTCGAGCACTGGGTGCGTACGCCGGGAACGCCGGGCGCGGATCACTACTTCCATCCGTTCAGCCTGCCGAGCCAGCGCGCCGAAGGCCTCGAGCTGCTGCCGTACTGGCTGCTCGGCGCGGCGCCGGGCACCGCGTTCGCCGAGGCGGCGACGCTGCAGAAGCACGTGGTCGACGCGTATCGCGCGCCCAAGCGCAGCAGCGACCGCGAATACCAGGGCCGACTCAACTACGCCTATCACTTCGACGCCGCGCATTTTGCCCGGCTGCTCGCCGAACACGGGCGTGAAATCGGCGTGCAGCATTGCATCGCCACCGTCGACGATGTCGAGCTCGACGAACACGGCGCGATCGCGCGCGTGCTCACGCGCGAGGCCGGCGCGCTGTCGGCCGACCTCTACATCGACTGCAGCGGGTTTCGCGCAGCCCTGATCGGCAAGGCGCTCGGCTCGCCGTTCCGCAGTGCCAAGGACGTGCTGTTCGTCGATCGCGCCGTCGCGATCCAGGTGCCGTATGCGCGGCCCGACGCGCCGATCCCCTCGTACACGATCTCCACCGCGCACGAAGCCGGATGGACCTGGGACATCGGCCTGCACGCGCGCCGCGGCGTCGGCTACGTCTACTCGACCCGGCACACCGACGACACGCGTGCCGAGCAGGTGCTGCGCGACTACATCGGCGCA
>DASWPR010000544.1:0-3010 GCA_036398455.1 Dokdonella sp. | reverse complement strand
AACCGGCAGGTGCTGGCCGCGCTCGCCGCAGGCCTCGCGCAACGCGGTGTTGAAACGCACTGGAATACGGCGGTCGACGATCGCGCGCTGCCGTCTGCGCATATCACGATCGACTGCCGCGGCCTCGGCGCGAAGTCCGTGCTGCCCACGCTGCGCGGCATTCGCGGCGAAGTGGCGCGCGTGCATGCGCCCGGTATCAAACTGACGCGGCCGGTGCGGCTGCTGCATCCGCGCTATCCGCTCTATATCGCACCGAAGCAGGACGATCTCTACGTGATCGGCGCCACCGAAGTGGAAGGCGAGGACATGTCGCCGGTCAGCGTGCGTTCGGCGCTCGAACTGCTGAGCGCGGCGTTTTCCGTGCATCCCGGCTTTGGCGAGGCACGCATCCTCGAACTGAATTCACAGTGCCGCCCAACCTTGCCGGACCACCGTCCGGCTTTGCTGTGGGACGGCGCGCAGACGCTGCGCGTGAACGGCCTGTACCGGCACGGCTACATGATCGTGCCGGAAGTCGCCGACGAAGCCGTGCGCTTTGCCGCGGCGCTGCTCGACGGCCGCATCGGCGACGCCGATGCTTTCGCCGACTGGCAGCGCGGTGCGCGCTGGAGCGAGCTCTTTCAACTGGACTCCGCGCGGGAGCCGGCATGAGCGTTGCGCGCGTGGTCCTCATCCGGACGAGCGCTGCGCGCCGCGCCGCTTTCGCCATCGATTGAACCGTATTCGAACATCATGGACATTCATATCAATCAGAAGCCGTTGTCGCTGCCCGAGGGCGCGACTGTCGCCGACGCGCTCACCGCGTACGGCGCACGGCCGCCGTTTGCGGTCGCGCTGAACGGCGATTTCGTGGCGCGCACCCAGCACGCGGCGCGCGCGCTGCAGGCGGGCGACAGGCTCGACGTCGTGCAACCCGTGGCCGGCGGCTGAACGGCTCGCCACGCACTGCCGGGTGGCCGCAGTGAGGAAACCGAGGATTATGCAAATGACTTCCCCCCAGAGCGCCGACGCGCTCACGCTCTACGGACAAACCTTCGCGAGCCGTGTGCTGCTCGGCACCTCGCGCTATCCGTCGCTGCAATCGCTGTCCGATTCCATCGACGCGGCGCGTCCCGGCATGGTGACCGTCGCGCTGCGCCGGCAGATGAACGAAGGCGGCGCGCAAGCCGGCTTCTTCGACCTGCTCAAGCGTCACGGCGTGCCGCTCCTGCCGAACACGGCCGGCTGCCTGACCGTCGGCGAGGCGGTGACGACCGCGCATATGGCGCGCGAAATCTTCGACACCGAGTGGATCAAGCTCGAACTGATCGGCGACGACTACACGCTGCAGCCCGACCCGGTCGGCCTGATCGAAGCGGCCACGCAACTGGTCAAGGACGGCTTCAAGGTGCTGCCGTATTGCACGGAAGACCTGGTGATCGGCCGCCGTCTGCTGGACGCCGGCTGTGAAGCGCTGATGCCGTGGGGTGCGCCGATCGGCACCGGCAAAGGCGTGATCAATCCGTACGGTCTGCGCGTATTGCGCGAGCGGTTGCCGGACGTGCCGCTGATCGTCGACGCCGGGCTCGGCGTGCCGTCGCATGCGGCGCAGGTCATGGAATGGGGTTTCGACGGCGTGCTGCTGAACACCGCCGTCTCGCAGGCAACGCACCCCGACGCGATGGCGCGCGCCTTCGCGCTGGGCGTCGAAGCGGGTCGCCAGGCTTTTCTGGCGGGGCCGATGGCCGAGCGCGAAAGCGCGCACGCGAGCACGCCGGTGGTCGGCATGCCGTTCTGGCATCAAGACGGGAGCGCCGCATGACGCAGACATTGACATTGAAAGACCGCGACCTCTTCTGGCCGCCCGCCGACGAACTCACCGAGGCCGCCGAGCGCATCCGCGCCCGGCTGGGCGACTGGCCGCCGACGCACGCGCCGTGGCGCATCTGCCTGACCGCACCGGACGAACTGAACGGCAGCGACCTGATCGTGATTGCCGACGCGCAGCAGCACGGCGAGCAGATGGCGCACTGGCTGGTGCACGGCGCCGGCGTGATCGAAGCCGCCGAGGAGAAGGCCACGCTGCATCTGGGCGGCGAAAAATACCGCCTGGAAGGCCATCTGGCGGAAGACTGGATTGCCGCGCTGGCGGCCTTCCTGGATTGTGGCTTCGATCCGCATGACGCGTTGGTGCTGGCGCTGGCCTGGCGCGACGGCGACGAAACCCGTGCCGACGACGCCTTTCCCACCGATCTCAGCCGCTTTCCGCGTCTTGCCGGTTTGCCC
This sequence comes from Dokdonella sp., assembly GCA_036398455.1. Classification (GTDB taxonomy): domain Bacteria; phylum Pseudomonadota; class Gammaproteobacteria; order Xanthomonadales; family Rhodanobacteraceae; genus Dokdonella_A. The sequence goes on along the minus strand of DASWPR010000544.1, from coordinate 745 downwards.
GGCGCGCCTGCGCAGGCGTTCGCGCGCTGCCCGGAGCGGCTCGGCCTGTATCCCGTGCTGCCGACCGCGGAATGGGTCGAGCGGGTAGTCGGTTTCGGCGTGAAGACGGTGCAGTTGCGCCGCAAATCCGCCGAACCCGCCGACGAACTGAAGCGTGAAATTGCCCGCTGCGTGGCGGTCGGCCGTCAGTACGATGCGCAGGTGTTCATCAACGACCATTGGCAGGCCGCGCTCGAAGCCGGCGCTTACGGCGTCCACCTCGGCCAGGAAGACGTGCATACGGCGGACCTCGCCGCGCTCGCGTCGGCAGGCGTGCGGCTCGGTCTGTCGACCCACGGTTTCTACGAGATTCTGAAAGCGCTGCATTTCCGGCCGAGCTACATTGCACTGGGCGCGGTGTTTCCGACCACCACCAAGATCATGCCGACCGAGCCGCAAGGCCTGCGGCGTTTGGCCCGCTACGTGCGGCTGCTCGATGGCGTCGTGCCGCTGGTGGCGATCGGCGGCATCGACCTGCAAGTGCTGCCCGACGTGCTGGCCACGGGCGTGGGCAGCGCGGCCGTGGTGCGTGCGGTGACCGAAGCGGCGGACCCGGCCTCTGCCGTTTCTGCACTGCAACACGCGTTTACGCAATAATCGTCACGTTTGGTTAAGGACGGGGCACCCTCAGGGCAACTTTTGCACGATGGCACTATAATTCGGCCTTCCGTGTAAAAGGACTGTCAGTTTCGTGTCTTCCTCACCC
>DASWPR010000543.1:0-2891 GCA_036398455.1 Dokdonella sp. | reverse complement strand
AGCGGACTGCACCCGGATGCGATCGCCACGCGCGTGCGCGAAGCGCAGACGGAATGGACCCGGCTCGATGCCGCCGAGGGCGAAAGCAGCCATGCCGGTGGACTCGGCCGGCGCTTCCACGCAGCCTGCCGCAACGCGCTCGCACCGGCGCAGGCGTATTTCAAGAAACGCCAGGAGCTGCGCCAGTCGCATGCGCAGCAGGTCGCGACCCTGCTCGATCGTGTCGCGGCACTGGGCGAAGACGCTGCCGACTGGGCCGGCATTCTCGCATTGCGCCGTGAAGTAGCCGACGCACTGCGCGACCTCGACAAAGTCGAGCCGCGCGAACGCAAGGCATTGGCCGAACGCTTGAAGACGGGTCTGGGCGCGCTCGATGCCCGCGTGGCCCGGCGCGACGAGGAGGTCGCTGCCGCCAAGGCCGCGCTCATCGCGCAGGCCGAAGTGCTCGGCCGCGACATGCCGCGCGGCGCCGTCGCCAGTGCGCGCGAGCTGCAGCAGCGCTGGCAGCAGGCCGGCAATGGCCGGCGCAGTCGCGATCAGGAACAGTGGAAAAGTTTTCGCAGCGCCATCGACGCGGTGTTCGGCCGTCTCGATGCCGAGCGCGCCGAGCGTGGCGCGCGCGATCAGGAAGCGCGCAGCCAGGCTGAGACCGTGTGTGCGGAGTTCGAAGCCCAGGCCGCCACGCCCGAAAAAGCCGATCGCGCTGCGGTCGCGCGGCTGGAAGCAGCGTGGGATGCGCTGCGCGTGCGCGACGATGCGCTGTCGGCCCGCTTCCGTGCTGCGCAGGCACGACTGCGCGAGAACGAAGCCCGCCGCCAGCGCCATCTGCGGCAGGCGCGCTTCGATGCCTGGCTTGCGCGCTATGCGATCTGCCGCGCCGCGGAAACCGCGACGGCGGCGCCGGATGCGCTGCGCGAACACTGGAGTGCAGCGCCGTCGACGGATATCGCCGCCGAGGTGCTGGCGCGTCGTTTCGACGCCGCGCTGGCCGGCAGCGCGGTCGCGTCCGACGACGACGAGGCGCCGCGCGACGTGCTGATCGAACTCGACTTCCTCGCCGGCGTGGAAGCGCCCGAGCAGGAGCGCGAACGCCGCCGTCAGCTGCAGTTGGAACGTCTGTCGGCGCGCATGCGCGGCGGCGCGGCGTTGGCGCCGTACGACGAACTCGCCAACCTGCTGGTGCGCTGGAGCGAACTCGGAGCGGTCGCGGACACAGGCCACGACGAGCGTCTCGAGCGCGCCGTGCGCAGCGCGCTCGCCACGCTCGCCTGAGCGTTACGCCGCCGGCAGCGCGCGCTCGCGCAGCACGCGCCCCTGGCTCGCGTCCGCGATCACGCGACGCGTCCACAGGCGCGCATCGTCGAGCAGCGAATAGATGCACGGCAGTGCGAGCAGCGTGACGATCGTCGAGAACGTGAGGCCGCCGGCGATCGCGCGCGCCATCGGATAGTACGGCGGTCCGTTGCTCCACGCCTGCGCGCCGGCGAAGGTCAGCGGCAGCATGCCGAGGATTGCCGTCGCCATCGTCATCAGCACCGGACGCAGGCGCTCCTTCGCGCCGAGCACGAGCGCTTCGCTGCGCAGATGGCCCTCGTGGCGCAGCTGGTTGATGTGCACGATCATCACGATGCCGTTGTTGACGACCACGCCCATCAGGATCAGCACGCCGATCGCCGCCATGATCGAGAACGTGGTGCCGGTCAGCCAGAACAGCCAGAACACGCCGAATACCGAGAAGATGAAGGTGGTCAGGATCGCCGCGGGGAAGATCAGCGATTCGAACATCGCGCACATCACGACATACACCAGCACCAGCGCGATCAGCGTATTGAACAGCATCTGCCGGCCGGCATTCTGGTCGCGATCGAAGCCCTGGCCGAAGCTCCAGCGATAGCCCGCCGGCAGCGCGACCGAATTCATCGCCTTGGTGATTTCGTCGCGCGCCTCGGGCATCGTCTTGCCCTCGGCCAGCGTCGCCTTGAACTGGATCGCGGTCATGCGATCGATGCGCTGCACCGCCGACGGCGTCTCGCGCGTGTCGGTGCGCAGCATCGACAGCAGCGGGATCTGCGTGTTGTCGGGCGCGCGCAGCTTGAAATCGGACAGGCCCGCCAGACTCTGCGTGTCGGCGCCCTGGAAGCGCAGCCATACCGGCAACTGGCGGTCGTCCGCATGGAAGTCCTTCAGCGGCATGCCGCGCAAGGCGATCTGGATGTAGTCCGACACGGTCTGCGCATCGAAGCCGTACTGCTTCGCGCGCAGGCGATCGACGTACGCGCCGACCTCGTGATCGCCATTGCCCTTCTCGGTGCGCACGTCGCGCAGCGTCGGAAGGTTCGACAGCACCGGCAGCACGCTGCTGCTCAATTCCTTCAGCTGATCCATCGAATCGCCGATCAGCGAGATGTCGACGCCGTTGTTGTTGTTGCCGCCGTCGCCGCCGTCGAAGCTGACCTTGCCGAGCGCGAGCTGCGGCAGGCCCTTGCGGATGTCTTCCTTGATCTCATCGGCGCCGCGATGGGCATCGGCGCCTTCCTTCAGCATGATGCGCGTCTGCGTCGGTCCGTTCGCCGTGTTCTCGCTGTACCAGGTGTAGACCGACTTGATCTCGAAACGGTCGCGGTTGTCGTCGAGGAACTTCTCCACCGCGAGCACCGCCGGCTTGATGTCCTGCAGGCGATAGTTCGCGTTCAACTGATAGACCAGGCGCATCTGCCGCGACTCGCCGTCGTCGAACATGTTCATCTTGGTGTGCGTGATCGGGACCATGCTCGACACGAACAGCGCGAGCACCGCCAGCATGGTCCAGCGACGATGACGCAGGGTCCAGTCGACGATGCGGCCGTAGCGCTCGCGCAGGCGCGTGATCATCGTCTCGCGGCCGAGGAACT
>DASWPR010000542.1:0-2518 GCA_036398455.1 Dokdonella sp. | reverse complement strand
TCAAGACATCGAGCGCGACGCGGGCGCGCAAGTCGCGAATTCGCCGCGACCGCCCGACCTGCAACGCACTCCCCAGTGATCCCGCGCCGATGGTCGGCGCACCGGTGCGGGCAGCGAGGATGCTAGCAGGCGCGGCGACTGCGCGCGTGATGACGCGGGCTAGATCGCCAGGCGGCCGATCAGGTCGTGCTCGTCGGTGTGGATGATCTCGACCTCGACGAACTGGCCCGGCTTCAGCTTCTGGCCGTCGTCGATGCGCACGACGCCGTCGATTTCCGGCGCGTCGGCCCTGGAGCGCGCGATGGCGCCGTCGGCGTCGACCTCGTCGACGAGCACCTGCTGGCGCGTGCCGACCTTGCGCGCAAGACGCACCGCCGAGATCTCCGCCTGCACTTCCATGAAGCGCTCCAGGCGCTCCTCGCGCACGGCATCCGGCAATGGATCGGGCAGTTCATTCGCCTTCGCGCCGTCGACCGGCGAGTAGGCGAAGGCGCCGACGCGATCGAGCTCGGCTTCGCGCAGGAAGTCGAGCAGTTCTTCGAACTCCGCCTCGGTCTCGCCGGGGAAGCCGACGATGAAGGTGCTGCGGATCGTCAGATCCGGGCAGAGGCTGCGCCAGTTGCGGATGCGCTGCAGGGTCTTGTCGACCGCGCCGGGCCGCTTCATCAATTTCAGGATGCGCGGGCTGGCGTGCTGGAACGGGATGTCCAGATACGGCAGCAGCTTGCCCTGCGCCATCAGCGGAATCACGTCGTCGACATGCGGGTACGGATAGACGTAGTGCAGCCGCGTCCACACGCCGAGTTCGGCGAGTCCTTCGCACAGGCCGTTCATGCGTGTCGCGTAGCTCTTGCCGCGCCATTCGCGTGCGGCGTACTTCAGGTCGACGCCATAGGCGCTGGTGTCCTGCGAGACGACCAGCAGTTCCTTGACGCCGCCCCTGACCAGTTTCTCGGCTTCGATCAGGACTTCATCGAGCGGCCGCGAGACCAGATCGCCGCGCATCGACGGGATGATGCAGAACGTGCAGCGGTGATTGCAGCCCTCGGAGATTTTCAGGTACGCGTAGTGCTTCGGCGTGAGCTTGACGCCTTGCGGCGGCACCAGATCCAGAAACGGATCGTGCTTCGGCGGCAGCGCCGCGTGCACCGCACCCATCACGCTGGCGTAGTCCTGCGGACCGCTGATCGAAAGCACGTCCGGGTGCGCCTCGCGTATCAGCCCGGCACGCTTGCCGAGGCAGCCGGTCACGATCACCTTGCCGTTTTCCTCCAGCGCCTCGCCGATCGCATCGAGCGACTCGGTCACTGCGGCATCGATGAAGCCGCAGGTATTGACCACCACGACATCGGCGGCAGCGTAGCTCGGCACGATCTCGTAACCCTCCACGCGCAGCTGCGTGAGGATGCGCTCGGAATCGACGAGAGCCTTCGGGCAGCCGAGGCTGACGAAACCGACTTTGGGATTGCGACGCGACATGGAGTTCCGACGTGAGCCAAACCGACGATTTTAGCGGTGATTGCGTTCAGGCACATACCAAAGCGAATGGTAGACTGCCGAGGCTGCCGGCGGGGGCTTGCGGCGGTTCGAACAGGGGGATGCGACACCTGATCATGCTGCGTGAAGTTCAGCGAGGGGTTTCGACGCCTGCACGCGATCGACCCCGGCCGCCCCGACAATGCTCTGCAGGCGCCGCCGCGCTCGCCTTTGCCCTGCTCGTCTGCACGCCGATGATGACGGCGGCCGCGGAGCCTGCGCGCGCGCAGCTGGCGGCGAATGCGCAGTATTTCGCCACCGCGATGGACCACGCTGCCGACGCCGGCGCTGCCGCCGTGGCGCGCGCGATCGGCGGCGGCTGGGCCGAACAGAGCCTGATGATCGGCCTGGCCAATCTTTCAGCGGCGATGGATGCGCCGGCGCTGGCCGATCGCCAATGGGCGCGCGCGGGCCAGATCGCGCAGCAGCGCGGCGACCACGCAGCACTCGGCCTGATTCTCTCGGGCGCGACGCAGACCACCCTCAGCCTCGGCGCCTACGAACGCTGCATCACCCTGGCCGACCGCCTGCTGGAGCTGTCGCGGCGGCGCGGCGACCCCGTCGGCGAGGCGGTCGCCGAAGGCGTGCTCGGCGTCGTTGCGCGCCGGCTCGGCCATCTCGACGAAGCACTGCGCCATGCCGAACGCGCGCTCGAGCTGCAGCGCGGCGCCGGCAACGCCGCCGGTGCTGCGCTCGTGCTGGGCGATCTCAGCGTGGTCTATCGCGATCGCGGCGACTTCTCACGCGCGCTGGACAGCGGCCTGGAAGCGGTCGCTCTGCGCGAGCACAGCGGCGACAAGCTCGACAACGCCTACCGCAACGTGGCCCTGCTCTATCGCGAGATCGAGGACGCCGCGACCGCGCGCACCTACTTCGAGCGCGCGCTCGACGCCGCGGCAAAGCGCGGCGCGCCATCCGCCTACGCCACCGTGGTCGGCTCGTATGCGAGCTTCCTCAACGATGCCGGCGAATCGTCGCGCGC
>DASWPR010000541.1:0-6290 GCA_036398455.1 Dokdonella sp. | reverse complement strand
AACGCCGGCGTGCGCGACCTGATCGCGCGACATGCGGGCGGCGCCGCCGAAGTGCGCCTGCGCGGCCTGCTGACCGAGCTGAAGCAGCTGCGCCTGGTCGACGACACCACCCTGCTGATCGTCGAGGCGCCGCGCGCGGAGGCGCCGGAGATCCTGCTCGATCATTGCGTTCCGGCCGCGGCGGAGGAACTGCGCGGCATACGCGCGGCGATCCGGCGCACGCTCGATGCGATCGGCGTCGACCCCGAGCTGCGCGACCGCCTCGTGCTGGCGGTCGACGAGGCCTGCGCCAACATCATCCGCCACGCCTATGGCCCGCAGCGCAGCGGCGACATCGGCTTGCGCATCCTGCGCGCCGGCCCGATGTTGAGTTTCGAATTGACCGACGCAGCTCCCTGCGTCGACCCCGGCAAGATCAAGCCGAAACCGCTCGGCGAATGCCGCCCGGGCGGGTTCGGCGTCGCCCTGATCGAACAGGTCATGGACGACTGGCACGTCGAGCCTGCGCGCACCGGTCAGGGCAATCGCCTGACCTTGCGCAAGCGCATCGATTCCATCGGCAATCAAGAGGCCAACGAAGCATGAGCGTCAACGCCAACGCCGTCGCCAGCGAACAGCGCGACGGCTACATCCTGATCCGCCTCAGCGGCGAGGTCGATCTGTCCTGGTCGGCGCAGGTGCGCCGCGCCGTGCTCGACGCGCTCGGCGGCAACGCCACCGTCGGCGTCGACCTGTCCGAGGTCAGCTACATCGATTCCTCCGGCATCGCGGCCCTGGTCGAGGGCTTCCAGAGCGCGCGCGCGCGCGGCAGCCGTTTCGTCCTCGTTGCCGTCAGCGACGCGGTGCGCGCGGTGCTCGAACTTGCACGCCTGGATCGCGTGTTCCTGCTGGTGCCGAGCACCGATGCGGTGATCGCCGCCGCGTGAACACGCTGACGCGCCCGCTCGCGAACGTCGGCCGCGCCACGATCGGCGCGCTGTCCGGCATCGGCTATGCGGCGATGCTGCTGCTGGAAGCGCTGTACTACCTGGTTGCCGGATGGCGCGTCGGACAGCCGGTACGCCTGGTGCCGGTGGTGCGCCAGATGCGCGAGATCGGCGCCGACGCGCTGCCGATCGTCGCCCTGCTCGGTTTCACCGTCGGCCTGATGCTCGGCATCCAGTTCATCGCCTCGCTGTCCGAATTCGGCGCGCAGTCGCAGGTGGTGGTCGCGGTCGCCAAGTCGGTCACGCGCGAGTTCGGCGCGCTGATCACCGCGATCCTGGTCGCCGGCCGCTCGGGCTCGGCGTTCGCCGCGCGCATCGGCTCGATGTCGGTGTCGCAGGAAGTCGACGCGCTCGCGGTGATCGGCATCGAACCGGTGCGCTACCTGGTCGCGCCGGCCCTGGTCGCCATGCTGATCATGCTGCCCGCGCTGACGATCGTTGCGAATGCGGTGGCGATCTTCGGCGCCGCGCTGTACAGCGCACCGGCATTGAACGTCACGCCGATCGCCTACCTGCTGCAGACGATGTCCCTGCTGTCGCCCGGCGATGTCTGGCAGGGGCTCGCCAAGAGCGTTGTCTTCGCCTTGCTGATCACGCTGATCGGGGTGAGCACCGGGTTCTCGGTGTCCGGCGGCGCCGAAGGCGTCGGCCGCGCGACGACCCGCTCGGTGGTGCTGTCGATCTGCTGGATCATCGTGACGGACATGGTGTTCAGTTTCTTTCTCAATCGATGAGCCGCGCCGACCCGCCCCTCATTGCCGTTGTCCCGGCGGAAGCCGGGCCCTGATGCGTTTCCTGCGAAAAGAGCGGGCCATGGACGACCGGCGCCGCCGTGGTGAAGCACGTTCGGCTTTCTGCCGGAATGACGAAGTAAACGCCGGGACCCGTTTCACATGAGCACTCCAGCCACCCTCATCGAAGTCGAGCAGCTCGAAGCCTGGTACGGCCGCCGGCGCGTGCTGCACGGCGTCGACTTCAACGTGCACGCCGGCGAGATCCGCGTGATCATGGGCGGCTCGGGTTCGGGTAAAAGTACCCTTTTGCGCCATCTGCTCGGCCTGCAGCGGCCGCTCAGCGGCAGCGTCAAGCTGTTCGGGGTGGACATGGGCGACGCCGGCGAGCGCGAGCTGCTCGACGTGCGCAAGCGCATCGGCGTGTCGTTCCAGGGCGGTGCGCTGCTGACCTCGCTGACCGTGGGGGAGAACGTCGCGCTGCCGCTGCGCGAGCACACCCGGCTGGACGAGTCGACGATCCGCATCATGAGCCGGCTCAAGCTCGAGGTGGTCAATCTCGGCGGCTTCCAGGATCTGATGCCGAGCCAGCTTTCCGGCGGCATGGTCAAGCGCGCGGCGCTCGCGCGCGCCATCGTGATGGACCCGCGCCTGCTGTTCTTCGACGAACCGTCGGCCGGCCTCGATCCGGTCGTTTCTGCAGAATTGGACGAGTTGATTTTGCGACTTCGCGACGCGCTGCGCATGACGATCGTGGTCGTCACGCACGAACTCGAAAGCGCGTTCAAGATCGCCGATACGATCACCGTGCTCGATGCCGGCGAGATCCTGATGACCGGGCCGGTCGCGGCCGTTCGCGCGGCCGACAACGAGCGCATCCAGGACCTGCTGAACCGGCGCCCGCGCGAAGTACATGTGGATGCGGATGCGTACCTGCGGCGTCTCACCGAAGAGGAAGCCTGATAGAGTTCGCCGGGGACTTTCAGAATTGCTCGTCATTTCCGCGAGGAGCTTCTTCAGCAGCGAAGCGGGCCAAGCGGGATGTGCTTCACAACCGCGGAGCCGGTCATCCATCGTGCTTCCAGGGCCGGGAAATGGATTCCCGCTTTCGCGGGAATGACGTCGATGGAAATGTCCAGGCCTTTTCCAAAGGGTTAGGCAGTGAGACGCGACACCATCAACTATGTGCTGGTCGGCGCCGTCGTCGTAGCGGCGCTGGCGACCCTGCTGGTCGGCCTCGCGCTGATCACCGGCCGTGGCGTGGCGACCAGCGACTACATCGTGCGCTATCGCGACGTCACCGGCCTGCGCTATGGCGCACCGGTGTTCTATCAGGGCTATCGCATCGGCCAGGTCGGCGACGTGACGCCGGAGCGCACGCCCGACGGCACCCGCTACAAGGTCGAACTCGGCCTGCGCCGCGACTGGCCGATCCCGAAGGACAGCCCGGCGCGCCTGCAGTCGAGCGGCCTGCTCGCCGATGTGTCGATCGGCATCCGCGAAGGCGCGAGCCGCGACATGCTCGCGCCCGGCGGCGAGCTCAATGGCGAGGAAGGCGGCAATATCTTCGCCGCGATGAACGAGCTGGCCGGCCAGATCTGTGAGCTGACGCGCCCGCAGATCTCGCCGCTGATCCACACGCTTTCGCAACGCGTCGACTCGATCACCGGCGCGATCGACGAGCGCACGCCGATGATCCTCGACCAGACGCGCGCGCTGCTCGATCGCGTCAACCGCGCCTCCGATTCGCTCAACGACGTGCTGAAGCCGGAGAATCGCGCGGCCATCGCCAACACGCTGAACGAAGCCAGCAGGCTCAGCGGCGAATTGCGCAAGACGCGCGAGACGCTCGACCACGCGCTCGGCGACATCGCCGGCATGGCGAAGGACAACCGCGCCGACGTGCGCCGCTCGGTGCAGGATCTGTCGAGCGTGCTCGAAGCGCTGTCGAGCCGGATGGACGTGATCACGCACCACCTGGAATCGTCGAGCCGCTACATCGACGAATTCAGCCGCGAAATCCGCAAGCACCCGAACCGGCTGATCATCGCGCCGAAGGCCGACAAGCTGGAGGACGAACCGCAATGACGCTGCGCTGGCTGGTTCTGCTGCTCCTGATCGCGCTGGCGGCGTGCAGCGCGCCGACGGTGCCGGATTTCACCTACTACCGGCTGCCGCGGCCGCAGCCGCTGGAAGCGGTGGCGGTTCCGCTGTTCCGCGATCCGCTGGTGGTCGAGGCGTTCAACGCCGACGGCCTGTACGCCGATCAGGCGTTGATCTACGCGCTCGATGCGGATGCGCAGCAACTGCGCCAATACCACTACCAGCTGTGGACCGATCCGCCGACGCGCTTCCTGCAGCGCCGCCTGATCGGCCAGCTGCGCGAGGCGCACGCCGCGTTGCAGGTCACCGATGAGCTGCCGGCCAGCCAGCCGGCAATCCGCGTGATGGGCATCATCCTGCGTTTCGACCGCGTGCCGGCGGCGGACGGCACGCATCACGCGGTGGTCGGTCTGAAGCTGCGCGCGAATGCCTTGGACGGCACGCCCTTGCTGGACGAGTACTATCGCTCCGAAAAGCCGGCCGAAGGCAACGATCTGAAATCCACGGTCGATGCCTATGGCGCTGCGCTCGACGACATTTTCGCGCAGTTCTACAGCGACCTGCGCAAGCGTACAGGTGGTGTGAATGCTGGATGAGGCAAGCCGGGCGCGCCTGGCTGAAATGGGCATCGACGTGTACCTGCCGCGCGTGCAGCCTGCGCGCGGTGGTAGCGAAGCGCCGCCTGCGGCGACGGACGCGCCCCTGCGCGCCGCCGATGCCGCAGCGCCGCCGATGGCGATGCCCGGCGCTCGAGCGGTGCACGTGCTGTTGCTGGCCGAAGCCGGAACCACGCGCGCGCAGGCGCTGCTCGCCGAGGTCGCGCGGGCGCTGAAGTTCGCCCGCGTCGAGGGCGCTGCAGCCGAGGCCACCGACGAAACGCAGCTCGCGGCGGCCAGCGGCCTCGTCGTATTCGGCGATGCGCTGGTGCGCAAGGTCGGCGCATTGCTGCCGGCGCAGCGACAGCGTGAGATCGGCTGGATCGTCAGCGGCGAACTCGGCGCGCTGGCGCGCGACGGCCGCGCGAAGCGCGCGCTGTGGAGCGAGCTGAAGCGGCTGGTGCGGTCGCTTCCCGAGCCGGGCAACGCCGCAGCGTCTGCCGCTGCATCCACCAGAGACTGAGCGCCGTGGTCGCGATCCTCAAGCAAGCGCCGTCCGATTTCCGCCGCATGCGCAGCGACGACCTCGACGAGGTCGCCGCCATCGAGGCGGTCGCGTATCCGTTTCCGTGGAGCCGCGCGATCTTCAACGATTGCCTGCGCGCCGGCTACGAATGCATCGTGCTGGTGCGCGCCGGCGCGGTGATAGGCTACGGCGTGCTGTCGACCGGTGCGCGCGAGGCGCACATCCTGAATGTCTGCGTCGCCCCGGCCGAGCACGGCAACGGCTTCGGCCGCCGCATCGTCAAGCGCCTGCTCGACCTCGCGCGCTGGCATCGCAGCGAGCGCGTCTTCCTCGAAGTACGGCCGTCGAACCCGAACGCGATCGCGCTGTACGAGTCGATCGGCTTCAACGAATTCGGCCGGCGTCCGAACTACTACCCGGCAAAGAAGGGCCGCGAGGACGCGCTCGTGATGGCGATGGAACTGCTCGAAGGTTCTAATTGACGAAGCGTTTGAACGCCTGGAATACGAACAACGCGAAGGAAGAGTTTTTACCGGTCATCTGCCTTCTTCGTGTTCTTCGCGATTCAATCTTTCCGCGCTCTCTCAGCCGCAGCCCGTTCGCGCCAGCGCTCCGTCCACTGCGAACCATCGGCGTCATCGACCGGAATCTCGCGCAGCAGGCCGTCGACGAAGCCGACGAAGTCGGCCGGGAAGCGTTCGCGGATGTGCAGCCACAGCGCGCGGAAGCCGGGCGACGGGCAGCGCGAACGCAGATGGCCGACGATGGAGGCGTATTGCGGCTCGCTGATCATGCCGTCGCGGTGCTGGTAGTAGCTGTCCTCGAAGTGCAGGAACAGCGGATACATGCTCCACAGGTAGCGATGGCATTCGAGCGAGGTCAGCGTCGGATCGCCGGCGTGGCCGCGCAGGATCAGCGCGGCGGTGTCCGGCTGCGCGATGTACTGCAGCCACTCGCCGACCTGCTGCGAACGGCCGCGATCCATTTTAGAACGCTGATTCAGCGCACCCTGGCGCAGCTGCCGGTTCAGATACACCAGCGAGATCAGCACCGCGATGCTGCTGATCAGGCTGCCGATGTTGACGAGCGTGGCGAGCGTCATCGCGGTCCCCGGTGAGTGAGAGGTCGGCGCGACGCTATATCGCGTCGAGCTTGGCGAGCTGTTCGCGCAGCGCCGCCAGCAGCGCAGTGAAATCGGCCAGGCGTTGCTTCTCCTGCTCGACGATCGCCGCCGGCGCGCTGGCGACGAAGCTTTCCTTGCCGAGCTTCGCGTCGCACCTGGCGATCTCGCCGTCGACGCGCCTGATCTCCTTTTCCAGGCGCTGCTTCTCGGCGCCGACGTCGATCA
>DASWPR010000540.1:0-8468 GCA_036398455.1 Dokdonella sp. | reverse complement strand
CGCGGGAATGACGTCGAAAATCATGAAGGCGCGACTGTGCGGGAATGACGGCGAAATATCGAAGACTCGCCGCCCCGCTCGACGTAGACCGCAGCACTCCCCCATCGCGTAAACGGGGGAGCCAGACGCTCAGCGCTTGCGCGCGCGCTCCAGTTCCTTCACCAGAGCATCGGCGCCGTACACCTTGCGCAGCGCTTCGAGAATCGCACCGCTGTGCACGGAGACTGCGCGGTTGAGGCGGCCGTCGTACCAGTAGTCGCCGCCGAGCGAATGGATGTTGCCGTCGAAGACCAGGCCGACGACTTCGGCCTTCGCATTGATCACCGGACTGCCGGAGTTGCCGCCGATGATGTCGTTGGTGGTGGTGAAGTCGAGCCGCTGGTCCGCGTTCAACCTGGACCTGGCATCGAGCCAGGACTGCGGCAGCGCGAACGGCTCGGAACCGGTGGCATGATCGAACGCGCCGCCGATCGTCGTGAACGGTGCCACGGCCACGCCTTTCTCGTCCCAGCCCTTGACCTCGCCGAACGAGAAGCGCTCGGTGAACGTCGCATCGGGATACACGCTGGTGCCGTACTTCTCGAAGCGCGCCGCGGCGATCAATTCGGCGTTCTTGTCGACCACCGACTCGACCTCGTTCTCATAGCGCGTACGGATCGCGCGGGCGTCCGGATCGAGGCGGCGGGCGAGCACGATGAACGGATCGTCCGATTTCGCGATCGCCTCTGCACCGCCTTCCCACAGCGCCTTGCGCACGGCCGGGTCGCCCAGATGAGTGCCGTCGACCAGCCGCTTCGCCAGCGCTTCGGGCGATTCCTTGCCGAGCACCTGCTCGACGAACGGATCGGTGCTGCCGATCCACTCGCGCAGCTTGGTCAGCGACCAGGCGAGCTTGACCTTCTCGTAGTCCGGATAGATCGGCGCGGTCGAGAACAACCGCTGCGTCACGCTCGGCAGCCTCGACTCGGTGTACTCGCGCAGCCGCTGCGCATTCGGCTTGGCGCGCTCGGCGGCGCCGCGCACGAGCGCCCGCGCGTAGTCGTAGTAGCGCGAGAGAAAGCCGCGCCCGCCCTCGATGAAGCCGTAGCGTTCGCCGATGTCGTGTTCGATCCGCGTGGCCTTGGCGATCTCGTCCCAGGCCGCGCCGTATTTCGACGTGCGCGAGGGATCGGCGCCGACGAAATCACGCAGTTCCCGCTCCTGCTTGCGCTTGAGCTCGAACACGGCCGGATCCTGCAGCGACTGCAGACGTCCGCGCAGCGCCTTGTAGGCATTCTCCACGCCGAACAGATCGCTCTGCGCGATGCGCGAGTTCTCCGCACGGGTGCTGCGGAACTGCTCGATCACGCCGCGGCGCTCGGCGAGCAGCAGCAGATAGGGAATCAGCATGTCGTCGCGCGTCGATTCCAGCTGCGCGATCGTCAGCTGGCGGTCGGTGCCGCCCGGATTGCCGACGATGATCGTCGCCTCGCCCTCGTCGGCACCGTTCTTCGAAAACGGGAAATAGTCCTTGACCTTGGCCGGCTTGCCGCCTTCGTAGGCGCGCAGCACGCCCATGTCGAGGTCGTAGCGCGGGAAATTGAAATTGTCCGGATCGCCGCCGAAGAAGGCCATCGCCAGCTCCGGCGCGAATACCAGGCGCACGTCCTGGAAACGGTGATAGCGATACACGTCGTAGACGCCGCCGTGGTACAGGTCGACGATGTCGCAGCGCGTGCGCTCGCTGTCCTTGCCGACGCATTCCTTCTCGATGTCGGACTTCACCGCCTTTTCGGCCTTGCTGTAGTCCTCGCCGCTCTTGCCCGATGTCGCCTGCTTCACGCGTGCGGTGACGTCGGTGATCTGGTCGAGCCGGTTGAGCTCGATCTCGGGGCACTTGATCTCGTCTTTCTCTTCCTTCGCCAAAAAGCCGCTCTTGATGAAATCGCGGTCCGCGCTCGACAGCTGCTGCACGCAGCTGTTCACGCAGTGATGATTGGTCAGCACCAGGCCATTGGGCGAGACGAACGAACCCGAACACCCGCCGGCCAGCCGCAATGCGGCCTTCTGCACGTGATCGGCCCACTTCGCGTCCGGCGTGAAGCCGTACTGCGCCTGCACGTCCTTCTTCGGCAGGTTGTCGGGCGTCCACATGCCCTCGCCGGCGATGGCGCCGCTGGCGGTGACGAACATCAGGAAGAGCGCAACGGCGAGCTTGTTCATCGAAACTCCGGAAGGGTCCTTGCCGGTCCGCGACGCGCCAGCGCGATCCGAAAACACGCGGATCGATGGGCTCAAGGATCTGCCGTAAGGAGCAGGGATTCCGGCGCGGGCCGGAAAGACGAAAAAAAACCGCCCCGATCCTGCAACGGACCGGGACGGGATCGGTGGTTTCAGCGCTTCGCGAACAGATGCTCGACGCCGGCGCGCTCTTCGCGCAGTTCCTTGTCGGTCGCATCCATGCGCTCGCGCGAGAACGCGTTGATCTCCAGGCCCTGCACGATGTCGTACTTGCCGTTCTTGATCGTGACCGGGTAGCCGTAGATCACGCCCGGCGCTATCCCATACGAGCCGTCCGACGGAATGCCCATCGAGACCCAGTCGCTGTCCGGCGTGCCGAGTGCCCAGTCGCGCATGTGGTCGATCGCGGCGGAGGCGGCCGATGCGGCCGACGACGCGCCGCGCGCCTTGATGATCGCCGCGCCGCGCTGCTGCACGGTCGGGATGAAGGTGTCCTTGTACCAGGCCTGGTCGACCAGACCGATCGCCGGCTGGCCCTTGACGCTGGCGTGATGGATGTCCGGGTACTGCGTCGAGCTGTGGTTGCCCCAGATCGTCAGCTTGCGGATGTCCGTCGTGTGCGCACTGGTCTTCTCGGCCAGCTGCGACAGCGCGCGGTTGTGATCGAGACGCACCATCGCGGTGAACTGGTTGGGATCGAGATCCGGCGCGTTCTGCTGCGCGATCAGCGCATTCGTGTTGGCCGGGTTGCCGACCACGAGTACCTTGACGTGACGCTTGGCATGCTCGTTCAACGCCTTGCCCTGCGGCGAGAAGATCGCACCGTTGGCTTCCAGCAGGTCCTTGCGCTCCATGCCGGCGCCACGCGGACGCGCACCGACTAGCAGGGCGTAGTCGACATCCTTGAACGCGACGTTGACATCGTCGGTCGCGACGACGCCGGCCAGCGTCGGGAACGCACAATCGTTGAGCTCCATCACGACGCCCTGCAGCGTCGGCAGCGCCGGCGTGATTTCGAGCAGGTGCAGGATCACCGGCTGGTCCTTGCCGAGCATGTCGCCGGAAGCAATGCGGAACAGCAGGGCGTAACCGATCTGGCCGGCGGCGCCGGTGACGGCAACACGGACGGGGGATTTCATAAGCGGACTCCTAAGCGACAGTGATGCAATTCAATGAGGCGATGGCGCGCCATTCAATGAGGCCATTGAGTGAAGCCATCAACAGGCACGGAAGCGAAGCCGTATCGCTTCTTCACTTCGTCGTCATGGCAAACGCCGCGACCCATCATCCATGTTCAAGCCAGTTCGGCGAAGAACTCGCAGAACCGCTTCAGCCCATCCGCCAGCTGCGCGGTCGGGCAGGTATACGAAATACGCAGCGCGCGCGGTTCGCCGAATGCCGAACCCGGCACGCAGGCGACGCCTTTCGATTCGAGCAGCGCATTGCACAGGTCGACGTCGTTGTTGATCTTCACGCCGTTGTGGCTCTTGCCGAATCCGACCGAGATGTCCGGGAATACATAGAACGCACCCTGCGGACGCGGACAGACCACGCCGGGAATCGACAGCATCGCCGCCAGCACCTGATCGCGCTTGTGCTGGAATTCGGCGCACTTCTGCTCGGTCACCGTCTGCGGACCGGTGAGCGCCGCGACGGCCGCCGCGTTGACGACTTCCGGCAGGTTGGTGATGTGGTTCGAGTTCAGCGTGACGAGCGCCTGCGCGACGCTTTCCGGCGCGGCGACGAAACCGACGCGCCAGCCCGGCATGCCGT
Organism: Dokdonella sp.; assembly: GCA_036398455.1. Classification (GTDB taxonomy): domain Bacteria; phylum Pseudomonadota; class Gammaproteobacteria; order Xanthomonadales; family Rhodanobacteraceae; genus Dokdonella_A. Next base: position 4,475 of record DASWPR010000540.1, on the reverse strand, counting down.
AGGTCTTCGACAGCGAATCGACGTGGATCGTGCGCTCGCGCAGCTCGGGGCGCGCGTTGATGAAATTGTGGTAGCCGACGCCGTCGAACACCACGCGGTTGTAGATGTCGTCGCAGATGATCCACGTGTCGGGATGCTTCACGAGCACATCGGCGAGCGCCGCGATCTCGTCCTTCGTGTAGACCATGCCGGTCGGGTTCGACGGATTGTTGAACAGGAACACCTTGGCGCCCGGCAATGCGGCATCGAGCTGCGCCGGGGTCAGCTTGTAGTTCTGGCTGGCCGGGCACGGCAGCAGGCGCTTGTTGGCGCCGACGATATCGGCGATGTCGACGTAGGTGGTCCAGTACGGCACCGGGAATACGATCGTGTCGCCCGGATCGAGCAGCGCTTCGGCAAGGTTGTAGAGCACGTGCTTGGCACCGACGCCGGTGGCCAGGTTCTTGCGCGTGTAGCCGGTCAGGCCGCTGCCTTCCAGGTGCGAAAGAAAGGCGTCGAGCAGCGCATCGGGACCGCGGTTGGAGCCGTACTGGCCGCTGTCCTTCGTCAAGGCGTCGCGCGCTGCCGCGTAGACATGATCGCCGGGCAGGAAATTCGGCACGCCGATGGAGAAACTGATGATGTCGCGACCAGCGGCCTTGAGCGCCTTGGCCTTCTCGGCCACCGCCATGATCGCGCTGGGCTTGGCGCGGCTCATCCGCACCGCAAGATTCGGCATGACTACCTCGGGAAAGTGTTCGGGAATGCGGTTCGTGCAGCTCCCGATTTTATCACAGCCCGCCGGCCCACCTCGCGCCGCGGCACCTCATCGGCCGCCGGCGCAGACCCGCTCAGGAAAGTCGCGAGAGCAGGCGCAGCAGGCGCTCGGTGCGCGGCCCATAGGGCGGATAGAGCAGTTTCACGCCGGCGAAACGCGACTGGATGAAGACCGGCTTTTCCTTGGAAAACTGCCGAAAACCGAATTCGCCGTGGTAGTGCCCCTGCCCCGAAGGACCGACGCCGCCGAACGGCAGACCTTCCTGCGCGATATGCAGCAGGGTGTCGTTGATGGTGACGCCGCCGGCGATGGTGTTCGCCAGCACGTGCTGCTGCCGCGCGCGATCGCTGCCGAACCAGTACAGCGCAAGCGGACGTTCGTGTGCGTTGACATAGCCGATCGCGTCGTCGAGCGTTTCGCGCACGACGACCGGCAGCAGCGGGCCGAAGATTTCCTCCTGCATCACGCGCATGTCGTCGTTCACGTCGAGCAGCAGCGTCGGCGCGAGCTTGCGCTTCGATGCATCGGCCGTGCCGCTGTCGGACGCGAGTTCGATCACGCGGGCGCCGTGCGTGCGCGCGTCCTCGATCAGGTCGCGCAGCCGCTGGTAGTGGCGTTCGCTGACGACGCTGGTGTAGTCGGGGTTGTCCTGGATGGTCGGATACATCCGCGCGACGCTCGCGCGCAGCGCCTCGACCAGCGCATCACGCTGCGCCTGCGGCACCAGCACGTAGTCTGGCGCGATGCAGGTCTGGCCGGCGTTGAGCAGCTTGCCGAACGCGAGGCGCTCGGCCGTGCGCACGAGGCCGGCCGGCGTCGCCATCGCCGAGGGATCGATGATCGCCGGCGACTTGCCGCCGAGTTCGAGCGTCACCGGCGTCAGGTTCTTCGCCGCCGCCTGCGCGACCAGCCGGCCGACCGCGGTGGAACCGGTGAACACCAGATGGTCGAACGGCAGCGCCGCGAACTGCCTGCCGACGTCCGCACCGCCGGTCACGACCGCCACTTCATCGACGCCGAACACGCTGGCGATGCGGTCGTTCAAGGCTTCGGAGAACCGCGGCGTCAACTCGGACGGCTTCAGCATGGCGCGATTGCCGGCCGCCAGCGCACCGATCAGCGGTGCCAGCGCGAGCTGCAGCGGATAGTTCCACGGACTGATGATGCCGACGACGCCGAGCGGCTGGCGCAGCAGCAGCGAGCGGCCTGGCCGCTGCGTCAGCGCGGTCGCGGCGCGGCGCGGCTTCATCCATGCGCGCAGATGACGGCGCGCATGCTTGACGCCGGTGCGCACCAGGAACATCTCGGCGAAAACGGTCTCGATGCGCGAACGCGTGCCGAAATCCTGCGCGATGCGAGCGGAGAATTCGCGTTCGGCGTCCGCGTCGAGCAGGCGTTCCAGTCGTGCGAGGCGGTCGAGGCGCGCCTCGCGCGACGGACTCATGTCAGTGCGGAAGGCACGCTGCTGCGCCTGCAGAAGCTGCAGCATGCGGGTGTCGGAACCGGCCTCGTCCGCGCCGGCGGGATCGGCTCGAATCGTCGTCGCTTGCGCGTTCATCCATCGGCTCCTTGCGTGGCCTGCGGGTTCACACCGTGCTGCGAAGCTGGTGTCGCATTTGTAAACAATTGCATTAGGTGCCAACGCTCCGGGCGACGCGCTCGCCTTTGCCGATGCGAACGCGCAAACTTCGGCGGCGCTGGCCGCGCATGCTCATGCCGGCGTCCGCACCGGCACGCGTTCATCCCGTTCTACAACCCGCACAGGAGATTCGCAATGGACGTATTCGGCGGTTCCCACGGCATCATCATGACCTTCATCATCGGTCTGATAGTCGGCATCGTCGCCAAGTTCCTGATGCCCGGCAAGGATCCCGGTGGCTTCATCATCACCGCGATCATCGGCATCGTCGGCTCGTTCCTGGCCACCTGGCTCGGCCAGGCCGTCGGCTGGTATCACGCGGGACAGACGGCAGGCTTCATCGGTTCGGTCATCGGCGCGATCATCCTGCTGCTGATCTACCACCTGATTCGCCGCAACACGGCTTCCTAGCCGCTTCACTCCTTGCGACCGGGGCCGGCGCGATCTGCACCGGCCCCGGCGTTTCTATCCTGCGCTGCTCTATCCTGCGCTGCGCGCCGCGGCGCCCGCGCGTTTCCTACTTGGAACGGTCCAGCACGGCGTTCCACTGGTCGATGCGGGCCTTTTCCTTCGCCAGCAGCGGCGCGGTGTCGCCCTTGATCGTGATCGACTCGATCGCGTCGCCATTGCGCACCTTGTCGACGATCGCCTTGTCCGCCGCATCGACGACCGCACCGAACACGGTGTGCTTGCCGTCGAGCCACGGCGTCGCCGTGTGGGTGACGAAGAACTGGCTGCCGTTGGTGCCCGGACCTGCGTTCGCCATCGACAGGATGCCGCCGCGGTCATGCTTCAGCGCCGGCACGATCTCGTCTTCGAACTTGTAGCCGGGGCCGCCGGTGCCGCTGCCGTGCGGGCAGCCGCCCTGGATCATGAAGTCGTTGATCACGCGATGGAAACTGAGGCCGTTGTAGTAGCCGCGCTGGGCCAGATTGACGAAGCTGGCGACCGTCAGCGGGGTCTGCTCCGAGAACAGGCGCAGATGGATCGTGCCGTGCGGCGTGGCGATCTCGGCGGTCAATTCGGGAAGTGTGGACATGGCGGATTCCATCTTGCTTTTGGGGTCGCGCAGCCTAACCGATTCGCGCGCGGGCGGCACTCGCGGGCGCCCGGAGCCTGAACGTGCTGCGACGCGGCAATCGGATCGCCGAACAGGTATAATCGCGGGAATTCTGCCCCGAGAGCCCTATCCTGCCGTCCACGGCGGGACTTACCGCCATGTCCATCGAAAATCTCCGCAATATCGCGATCGTCGCCCACGTCGATCACGGCAAGACCACCCTCGTCGACTGCCTCCTCAAGCAATCCGGCACGTTCAGCGAGCGCACCGTGCTGGCCGAGCGCGTCATGGACAGCAACGACCAGGAGAAAGAGCGCGGCATCACGATCCTGTCGAAGAACACCGCGATCACCTGGCAGGGCAACCGCATCAACATCGTCGACACGCCCGGGCATGCCGACTTCGGCGGCGAGGTCGAGCGCGTGCTGTCGATGGTCGACACCGTGCTGATCCTGGTCGACGCGATGGACGGCCCGATGCCGCAGACGCGCTTCGTCACGCAGAAGGCCTTCCAGATGGGCTTCAGGCCGATCGTCGTGATCAACAAGGTCGACCGTCCCGGTGCACGCCCGGACTGGGTGCTGAACCAGACGTTCGACCTGTTCGACCGCCTCGGCGCGACCGAGGAGCAGCTCGACTTCCCGGTCGTTTACGCCTCCGCGCTGCACGGCTATGCCGGCCTCGATCCGGACGTGCGCTCGGGCGACATGACGCCGCTGTACGAGTCGATCATGAAGAACGTGTCGCCGCCGAAGGTCGATCCGGACGGCCCGTTCCAGATGCGCATCAGCCAGCTCGACTACAGCAACTACGTCGGCCTGATCGGCATCGGCCGCATCCAGCGCGGCAAGGTGCGCACCAACATGCAGGTGGCCGTGGTCGATCGCGAAGGCAAGAAGCGCAACGCGAAGGTGCTGCAGGTGCTCGGCTTCATGGGCCTGGAGCGGCGCGAAGTGGCCGAAGCCGAAGCCGGCGACATCATCGCCATCAACGGCATTGAAGGGCTCGGCATTTCCGAC
>DASWPR010000539.1:0-7190 GCA_036398455.1 Dokdonella sp. | reverse complement strand
GGCAGGGCGGTCAACTGGGCATCCGGGCCGGTCTCGGCGAGCAGCTTGGCGATGCCGAAATCGAGCAGCACCGGTTCGCCGTCGGCGCGCACGAGCACATTGCCCGGCTTCAGGTCGCGATGGATGATCAGGCGCTGATGCGCGTACTGCACGGCCGCGCAGATCTTCTGGATCAGGCGCAGGCGGGCGGCGATCGAGAGATCGTGACGGCGGCAGAATTCGTTGAGCGGCACGCCGCCGACATGTTCCATGACCAGATACGGCTGGCCGTCCGCGGTGCTGCCGCCATCGAGCAGGCGCGCGATGTGCGGATGGCTGAGGTCGGCGAGGATCTGCCGCTCGCGCCGCATGCGTTCGGTCGTTTCCTTCGTCGGCAGGCCGCGCAGCAGCTTGATCGCGACGCGCTGGTCGAAGTTCTCGTCGACGCGTTCGGCCAGGAAGACGGTGCCCATGCCGCCGCTGCCGATTTCCTCGATCAGCCGGTACGCGCCCAGACGCTGGTCGCCTCCGTGCGGCGTGACGATGCGCGCGGCCGCGTCGCGCAGCTGCCGTGTCATGCCGTCTTCCGCGCCGGTGCATTCCGCCTCGGCCAGCGCGAGCGCCTCGCGTTTGAGCGCGTCGTCGGCGTCGATCGCGGCGAGCCAGGCGGCGCGCTCGCGTGGCGGCGTGGCGATGAGGCCGTCGAACAGTTCCTGCAGCCGCTGCCAGCGCGTCTGGCTCATCCGGCCAGTCTCTGCTTGAGCCACGCGCGCGCGAAACGCAGCTCGCGATCGACGGTCGGCACGGAGACGCCGATGACGCCGGCGATCTCCTCGCGCTTGAGACCGAGCAGGTAGGTCAGCTCGACCACCTCGCTCTTGCGCGCGTCGAGTTCGCGCAGGGCATCGAGCGCTTCTTCGAGTGCGAATGCATCGCTGCCGTGGGCATCGGCGGCATCCGGAAAGACGTCTTCGGCCGCCGACAAAGTCACGTGCAGGTTGCCGCCGCCGCGGCGTTCGCTGCCGCGTGCGCGCGCGCTGTCGACCAGGATGCGCCGCATCGCGACGCTGACCACGCCGTAGAAGTGGCGGCGATCCTGCCATGCGATCTGCGCACCGATCAGGCGCAGGAACAGTTCATGCGCGAGTTCGGTCGGCTGCAGGGTCATGCGGCCGCCGAACTGGCGCAGGTGCCTGCCGGCGATCGCGCGCACCTGCGCGTAGACCAGCTCGGTCAGGCGCCCGGCCGCGGCGCTGTCACCGCCGCTCCAGGCGTGCAGCAGCACGGTCACGTCGCGCGACGCGCCCGCTGGTTCGGCCTGGTCTGCCTGCACCGGAAGATCGTTCATGCGCTCCACCGCGAACCGCTGATAGGAATTCCCCCGCCACTGCGTTCTGGTCAACAAGCGCTCGCGCCGAGGCGGCCACCGTGCTGCCCGCGAGCGACGATTCCGACCGGGAGTAGTCAAATGAAGTATACGAATACCTATTGTCAGCTGCATCGGCTGGCCGTCGCTGCAGGGCTTCTGTTCGGCGCGATCGCCGCTCCCGCACAGGCCGCGCATCCGGGCGATCCCGACCCCTCTTTCGGGCAGCTCGGCTACCTCACCAACGACTTCTTCGGCAGCGACGAGCAGATCCATGCGGTGCTGCCGCTGCGCGACGGCCGCTTCTTCGCCGCCGGCGTCGTCACCGCGTCGAACCGGGCGGGGCCGGGCAGCAGCCAGAACGTTGCGCTTGCACGCTACCTGCCGAACGGCCAGCTCGACGATACGTTCAGCAGCGGCGGATTGTTCCATCTCGATATCGACGGCGGCACCGACTCGGCCAGTGCGGTGAAGCTGTCGTCCGACGGCGGCCTGCTCGTCGGCGCGACGCTGACGACCTCGGCGCACGCCGACTTCGGCGTGGTCAAGCTGCTGCCCGACGGCCGTCTCGATACGCGTTTCGGCGAGCCCGATGCCGGTACCGCGCGCAAGGGTTATGTGCGCCTCGACATCGGCGGCGCCAACATCCACGACGAGGTCGCCGCGCTGGCGACGCAGAGCGACGGCCGCATCGTCGTCGCCGGCATCACGCGCGTGCTGCACGCGAATGGATTCCTCTATTCGCAGGTCGCACTCGCGCGCTTCGACGTGAACGGCGAGCTCGACACCCGCTTCGGCGCCGGTGCCGGCTTCGTCGTGCTGCCGCCGTTCCTCGGCGACGACGGCGATATCCTGACCGGCATCGCGCTGGACGAGGCCGGCAATCTCGGCAGCGACGATCGCATCGTGCTGGTCGGCTACACTTTCGCGCGCAACAACGCCTTCATCGCGCGCTTGAATGCCGATGGCAGTCCGGACGACGGCTTCGGCAGCCACGGCCGCGTGACCATCCAGGCCGGCAGCAGCGGCGGCCAGCCGAGCGGCGTGTCGATCCTCAGCGCCGCGCGCATTGCCCGCGACGGCAGCCTCGTCGTGCTCGGCGAAGGCGGCGACCGCGGCCTCACCCTGATGCGCTTCGGCGCGAACGGCGCCCCCGATGCGACCTTCGGCAACGGCGGCCGCGTCACCGTCAAATACAGCCTCTCGTCGGACTACGACGAGCCCGCCGCGCTCGCCCTGCAGGGCAACGGCAAGATCGTCGCCGCCGGCTACGCGACGAACCGCGCGACCGGCGCGGCGCGCAAGGATTTCTACGTCGTGCGCCTGCTCGCCAACGGTGCGATCGACAACGGCTTCGGCGACGGCCAGGGCCGCGTCGTGGCGCAGGTGTCGAGCGAGGACGACGAAGCCTTCGCCGCGGCCGTGGAACCGTCCGGCAACCTGCTGGTCGGCGGCTACCAGCAGCGCCTCAACGTGAACGGACGCGATTTCGCCCTGCTGCGCCTGATCGGCGATCCGGACCGGATCTTCATGGACGGTTTCGACGGCCCCGGCTTCGATTGAGCCGCTTTCTTGCGCTTGCCCCGCCACCCCGGCCCGCGCGGCGCCCCCACGCGCGCACGCCGGGGTGGCACCTTTTTGTGCTGAATGTCGTTCTACGTATGTGATCCACGTCATGCGTGACCCGCCGACTACTGCGCTGCGGCGAAAAATCAGCCTGCTAGACTATTTCCAATCGTTGCGGCGATGGGGCGCGTGGCGTTCGGCGATAGATGCGGGATATCGCGAACGTGCGCGCCGCAACCCGGTTTGGGTTGCCTTGCTGGACGGGGGAACGGAAAGGCTTGAATCCACTGGGAGTTATGAATCGATGAAGAAGTCCTTTTTTGCAGTAGCGCTGGCCGTTGCCGGTCTCGTCTGCGCCGGCAGCGCCTTCGCCGCCGGCAAGCCGGCGGTCGGTGTGGCCGAGTTCAAGAATGAATCCGCTGCCGGCTGGTGGCGCGGCGGAGTGGGCTGGGAACTGTCCGGCATGCTCTCGAACGAGTTGTCGAGCAGCGGCGATTTCCGTGTGGTCGAGCGCGCCAAGCTGGAGAAGGTCCTGGAAGAACAGAACCTCGCCGCTTCCGGCCGCGTGCGTTCGGGTACCGGCGCCAAGATGGGCCAGGTCACCGGCGCGGACTACCTGGTCTTCGGCACCGTGACGTCGTACGAAGAAAACACCGCCAGCACCGGCGGCGGTTTCAGCATCAAGGGCATTTCGCTCGGCGGCAAGAAGTCCGAGGCGTATATCGCCGTCGACGTGCGCGTGATCAATTCGTCGACCGGCGAAGTCGACTTCTCGCGCACCATCGAAGGCCGCAGCTCCGGCGGCGGCATGTCGGTCGGCCTGTATCGCGGCGGCTTCGGCGGCAACCTGGCGCACGAAGAAAACACGCCGGCCGGCAAGGCGATCCGCGCCGCCCTGGTCGAGATCACCGACTACCTGGACTGCGTGATGGTCAAGCGCGACAGCTGCGAGTCGGAGTTCAAGGCGAAGGAACAGAAGCGCCGCGAGGGCGACCGCAAGGCGATCAAGCTCGACTGATCAGCTCGGTCGGGATCACGGGCCTGAAACAGAAAACGGCGGGGCGACCCGCCGTTTTTTTTTCGTCAGCGCGGCGGGCGCGGCCCGCGGCGGCGGTTCGGATTGTTGCCGCCGGGACCCGGACCGGGGCGGCGCTCGCCCGACGTGTTGCCGTCGTGGATCGAGTTGCCCGGCGAACCGCCCTGCGGACGGCGTGGTCCGTTCGGACGCGGCCCGCGCGCATTCTGCGGACGCGGCTGGTACGGACCGCTCGGCGCGCCCGGCTGCTGCACGTTGCCGTTGCGGTCGGGCGCGGCATCGCCCGGCGAATTGCCGTCGCGGAACGGCCGGCGCGGACCCTGATTGCCGGGTGAATTCGGATTCGGCCCACGCGGCCCGCGCGGTGCATTCGGATTCTGCGGTCGCGCGCTGTTGCCGCGCGGCGCATTCGGATTGCCCGAGCGTTGCTGGAACTGGCCGGCCTGGAACGGTACTTCGGCGCCCGGGCGCGCACCGCGGCGCGGGCGGCCGGCATTGCCGGTGGTTTCCGGGAACCAGCTGCGCAGCACGGCCGGACTCAGGCCGGGTTCGGCATACGCGGACGGCTGCCGCGGTTGTCCCTGACCCTGTCCCTGGCGCTGCCCCTGACCCTGGCGTGGGCCGGCACCCTGGCGCGGCTGGCCCTGGCCGCCGCGGCCGCCGGCGGGACGCGCCGGACCATTCTTGCGTGGTGGACCGCTGCGCGGTTTGCCGCGCGGCTTGCCGGCGCCGGGACGCCAGCCGTCGTCGCGTACGCGGTCGAATGCGGCGAATTCGCGCGCTTCCTCGTTGCGTGCGCCGGTCCAGGCCTGCTGTGCTTTCGGATTCGTCGGACGGAATTCGGTCGGCGCCGCACGCCGCTGGCCGATCACCGGCGCAAGCGTCAGGCGCGGCTCGACGCCCTGCATGCCGCTGCGGTTGCGCAGGTCGGCGATCTGGCCCGCATCGAGTTCCGCATAGCGTCCGCGCAGCAAGCCCCGCGGCAGTTCCACGCTGCCGTAGCGGATGCGCTTCAGGCGGCTGACCATCAGGCCTTGCGATTCCCACATGCGGCGCACTTCGCGGTTGCGCCCTTCGCGCAAGGTCACGCGGAACCACGAATGGCTGCTGCCGCGGCTGATCACGGCGATTTCGTCGAAGTGCGCGGGGCCGTCTTCCAGTTCGATGCCGGTGCGCAGGCGTTCGATCGTTTCGTCCGGCACTTCGCCGTGCACGCGGCAGATGTATTCGCGTTCGATTTCCGAGCGCGGGTGCATCAGCGTGTTGGCGAGATCGCCGTCGGTGGTCAGCAGGAGCAGGCCGGTGGTGTTGATGTCGAGCCGTCCGACCGCGATCCAGCGCGCGCCCTTGAGCTGCGGCAGCTGTTCGAAGATCGTCGGGCGGCCTTCGGGATCCTCGCGCGTGGCGACGACGCCGTCCGGCTTGTTGTAGACGATGACCTGCGCGTGTTCGGCATTGTCGGCGACGACGACGAAGCGCTTGTTGTCCATTTCGACGCGGTCGCCGCTGTGCACGCTCTGGCCGAGCGTGGCGACGGCGCCGTTGAGCAGAACCTCGCCTGCCTCGATGCGCTGTTCGAGCATGCGGCGCGAGCCGAGGCCCGCGTTGGCGAGCACCTTGTGCAGGCGCTCCTCGACGGCCGGCGCATTCTCGGCTTCGGCCGAGCGTTTGAGTTTCAGGATGGAGCGGGCAGTGGTCATGCGACGGGTTCCGTTGTGCTTGCTTCGGCGTTGCCGGTTTCCGGCGCTTCGCTGGGGGAGGATTGCGCGTCCGCGGCGGCGTCGGCGTCGGTGCTGACGGTCGGCTCGGCGGAAGCGGCGGGGGAGGAATCGATGCTGTCGGCAGCGGCTTCGGCGACGATGTCGGGATCGATGTCGGCGGTTTCCGCGGCATCCGCAGGCGCCTCGTCGATGCCGGTCTCGGCGACTTCGGCCACTTCGCCGATCTCGGCGGAGATCGCGGCCGCGATGCCGGCGGTGCCTGCGTCGAGGGCGAGCTGCGGGTCCATTTCTTCGAGGTCGCGGATTTCGCTCAGCGGCGGCAGCTGGTCGAGCGACTTCAGGTTGAAGTAGTCGAGGAACTGCTTGGTGGTGCCGAACAGCGCCGGCTTGCCGGGCAGGTCGCGGTAGCCGACCACGCGGACCCAGTCGCGTTCTTCCAGCGTTCGGATGATATGGGTCGACACCGCGACGCCGCGGATCTGCTCGATCTCGGCGCGCGTGATCGGCTGGCGATAGGCGATCAGCGACAGGGTCTCGAGCAGCGCGCGCGAGTAGCGAGTCTGCCGCTCGGCCCACAGCCGTGCGACGAACGGGTGCACGTCCTGGCGGATCTGGTAGCGGAAGCCGGAGGCGACCTCGACCAGTTCGATGCCGCGGTCGGCGCAGTCGGCCTGCAGCGATTCGAGCGCCCTGGCCAGATCGTCCTGCGGCGGCATCTCCAGCTCGTCGAACAAGCCGGAGATCTGCGGCAGCGTCAGCGGCTGCGACGCGGCGAGCAGGGCCGCTTCGATGATGCGTTTGAGTTGATACAGTTCCATCGTCTCTTGATTGAAAGTGCGGTCGTCGATGACCGCTTCTTGATTTCCGGGATCAGGACCGGGCGTGCCGGTCAGGTATGAAGCGCGTTTGCGGGTGACCGTTTCCCGATGCCCGCGACCGGCGGTCGATTGCGGTCGTCACGCCGTCGCCAGCGATTTCAGGTAGATCGGCGCGAGCGCCTCCTCCTGCATGATCTCGACCAGTTGTTCCTTGGCGAGTTCGAGCAGGGCGAGGAAGGTGACCACCACGCCGCGGCGGCCTTCGCTCGGGTCGAACAGCTGTTCGAAACGATGGAACTCGCCGTCGCCGAGCGCGCGCAGCACATCGCTCATGCGGCTGCGCACGTTCAGCGTCTCGCGCTGGATCGCGTGATGGCCGTACAGCTCGGCGCGCTTCATCACGTCCTTCAGCGCCAGCAGCAGCTCGCGCAGCTCGACCGGCGGCGGCAGGCGCACCACGTTCCTGTCCTCGACGAGAATGTGCGCCGGGGCGAAGTCGCGTTCCTGGCGCGGCATCGCGTCGATGTCCTCGGCGGCCTTCTTGAAGCGTTCGTATTCCTGCAGCCGGCGCACCAGCTCCGCGCGCGGATCCAGCTCGACGCCTTCCTCGACCGGCGGCCGCGGCAGCAGCAGGCGCGACTTGATCTCGGCGAGGATCGCGGCCATCACGAGGTATTCGGCCGCGAGCTCCAGCTTCATCTCGT
>DASWPR010000538.1:0-7581 GCA_036398455.1 Dokdonella sp. | reverse complement strand
GTGCCGGCCGGCGCGGATGCCAATCCATGGAAGCTGGCCGTCCGGTCGGCAGGTCTCTGGGCGCGTGCACTGCTTGTCGCGGGCGCGCAGCTGGAGTTCGCCGCTGCTGCTGTTCACTCGGCTTGGCTCCGTGAGCTTCTGCGCCAAACCGGCCGTGAGCTGCTCGAACACGGTGTGCGGCAGATCGAAGAAAACGCAGGTCGCGTCGTCGCCTGAGTTCAGCTGCTACGGCCGGCGTCGAAGCGCGGCGCAGTGCATGGAGGCACGCGCAGTCCGGCGGCGGCGGCCTGCGCAGTCCTCGATCCGACTGGCGATATCGTCACTGAGGTTCGTCGTACAGCCGCCGCGACGTCGGAAACAGATCAAAGGCGATGCCAGGCATCGCGCGCAGTGTGGAACGCGCGCTTTGCAGTCGGACTTTCGCCTCCACGGCACGATTGCCGCGACGCAGGCACGCAGCGGTCAGCAGTTCGATTTGCGGCAGCCAGATCGGGTTCGCCGTGCCCACCTTGCCGAGGTCCCGGCGTGCCGACTGCAGCAGCGGCAGCGCCTCGTCGCAGCGGTTGGCGCCGACGAGGAAATCCGCGTAGGGAATCGTCCAGCTGAAGGTGCCGAAACCACCCGTTGGCGCGATCTGCTCGACGAGTTCAACGCTGGCGCGGAAGTGCGCCTCGGCTGTCGCGGCGTCGCCTGTCCGCTGTTCGGTTGCGGCCACTTCGCGCAGCGCCAGCGCGTAGGGGCGAGAGCGTTCGCCGGTCAGCCGACGCTGGATGTCGAGCGACTCGCGCACGATGGGCAGCGCTTCGGCTGCGCGCCCCTGTTGCACGAGCGTGCTCGCGAGATTCTGCAGATTCATCACATTTGAACCACTGCCATCGTCACTGCGGAACTTCGAACGAAGGTCGCGCTGCAAGGCTTCGGCGCGGTCGAGCTGACCTGCGTAGTACAGGCTGTGGGCCAGATTCTCTTCTGCGGCGAGCGTGTCCGGATGATCGGCGCCGAGGCTGGCCTGCTGGCGCCGGGCAACATCTCCGAACAGCGTGACCGCGTCGTCGTACGCGCGCTGATCCATGCGGATGATGGCGAGCAGATTGAGCGTGTCGGTCGTCTTGCGATGCCCTTCGTCCAGGGTACTGCGAAATATCGCGAGCGCCTTGCGCGCAAGAACCTCCGATGCGTCGAGATCACGAGTGCTCTCCAGCAGAGACGCCAGTTCGAGCTGCGTGAAGCCGACCAGGGGATGCACATCGCCGTAGACCTTTTGCCGGATCGACAGCGCGCGCTGCAGCGACGTGCGCGCCTGCGCGAAGCTGCCGGCGGCGGTCAGGCTCACACCGAGATTGTGCAGCGACAACGCCACATCGGGATCGTCGGGCCCGAGTTCGCGCTCGCGAATGGCGAGCGCGTGCCGGTAGAGCGATTCCGCATCGGACGCTCGACCGAGGTTCTGCAGGTTCGTAGCGAGATTATCCATGCAGTGCGCCGCTTCGACGCTGTCTGCCCCGAAGCGATGTTCGCTGCGTTCCAGCGCCTCGCGGAAAAGTTGGGTGGCGGACTGGAATTCACCGCGATCCTGCAGCAGAGCGCCCACGTGGCCGAGACTCTCGATCACAGCCAGGTCGTCTTCGGGCAGATGCGCACGACGTAGCGCGAGCGCCTCGTTCAACAGCGGCTCCGCGCGTGCGTAGTCAGCGACGAAGGCGTTGATCTGTCCAACGTCGTCCATGCTCTCCGACAGTGCGGGATCGTTCGAACCGAGATGCTCGCGACGCAAAGCGAGCGCCTGCTCGGCGATCGGGAGCGCGCGATCGTACAGGCCGAGCGCGCTGTAGCTGGTCGCGATCGCACGAAGGAAGCGCGCTCGCATCACCGGATCGGTCAGTCTTCGCTGACCCAGTTGGGCGGCGCCCTGGTCGAGCAGCGTCTGCGCGCTGACACTGGCGCCGCGTGTATGGGTCGGATCGGATGCGGCGAAAAGTCCGACGAGAAATTCGGCAACTTCTCGCGAGGCCCGCGCTTCCACTGCCTTGGCACTGGCCTGCCACAGCGCAACGCCGATGGCGACGCTGAGGGCCAGCACGCCGATCGCCGATGCCGCCACCGCCACCCAGTGCCGTGCGACGAACTTGCGCGCGCGATACAACGCGCTGTCGCGATGCGCGGCGATCGGTGCACCGGCGAGATAGCGCTTCAGATCTTCGGAAAATGCATCGACGGTGGCGTAGCGCCGATCCGGTTCGCGCTTGAGCGCCTTCAGCACGATCGTGTCGAGGTCACCGCGCAATCTGCGCGGCGGCACCGGCGCATCGGGCAGCCGCAGCTGGCTCGGCGGGACCGGGCCGGTGGAATCGAGCACGTGGCGCAGCTGATCCAGCGACGGCTCGTCGTGCAGGCGGAACGGACGCTCGCCGGTCAGCAATTCGTACAGCAGGCATCCCAGCGCGTAGACATCCGTCGTCGTGGTGACCGGCTCGCCGCGCAATTGCTCCGGCGCCGCGTAGGCCGGTGTCAGCGGTCGATCGACGGTCGGCGCCGCGCCGCCATGATCCTGCTCGCCGAGCAGGCGGGCGATGCCGAAGTCGAGCAGCTTGACGTCGCCGTTGGCGCTGACCAGCACGTTCGAGGGCTTCAGGTCGCTGTGCACGACCAGTTGGCGATGCGCGAACTGCACCGCCGCGCAGATGCCGAAGAACAGGCGCAGGCGCTCTTCGAGCGTGCTGTGCTGTTCGGCGCAGTGGCGCGGCAGCGGCACGCCGTCGACGTGCTCCATGACGAAGTACGGACGGCCATCCGGTGCGATGCCGCCATCGATCAGGCTGGCGATGTTGCGATGGGTGAGCCGCGCGAGAATCTGACGTTCGCGCAGGAAGCGCGCGAGCACGGCCTCGCTGTCCATGCCGCGCTTGATCAGCTTCAGCGCCGCCTGCTGCTCGAACTGGCCGTCGGCGCGTTCGACCAGGAAGACCAGGCCCATGCCGCCGCGGCCGATCTCGCGCACGACGCGCCAGGCGCCGATCAGCTGACCGTCGAGCGAGGCATTCCATTCGACCCAGTCGGCGGCGACGCGACCGCGCAGATCCTGCGCGCGCTCATCGAACGTGTCGCCGAGTGCATCGGCCGCCAGCATCGCCTCGACCTCGCCGCGCAGTGCGGCGTCGCCGGCGCATTCCTGCTCGAGCAGTGCCGCCCGCTCGGCCGGCGCCAGCTCGACCGCGCGCTCAAAGATCGCGCTTATCCGCTGCCAGCGCGTGCGGTCCATCGGTCCCATCCGGTTGCCCGAGCTGCTGCACCAGGTACGCGCGCGCCGAACGCCAGCGGCGGAACGCCGTGCGCACGTTGACGTTCTGCAGCTGTGCGATTTCCTCCAGCGTGAGGCCGCCGAAGACATGCCACTCGACCAGTTGGCCGGCGCTTTCGTCGAGCGCGGCGAGATCGCCGAGCGCGCGATCGAGCGCGAGCACCTCGAACAGGTTGCCGCCGCCCTCGGGCGCGTTTTCCGAGTCCGCGCTGAGCGTGGTGAAAGCGACATCGCCGCCGCGCTTGTAGCGCGAGCGGTTGCGCGCGTGGTCGACCAGCACCTGGCGCATCGCGCGTGCGGCGAGCGAAAGAAAATGCGCGCGCGAATAGCCGACCGACTCGCGTGCCGACGCGAGCTTCAGATAGGTCTCGTTGATCAGCGCGGTGGTATCGAGCGTGGCGGGACTGCCGGCCTGACGACGCCGCTTGCGCGCGATGCGCCGCAGCTCTTCGTAGACCAGCGCGAACAATTGATCGGCCTGGCGCGGCCCGGTCGCAGGAGTCGGTGACTCGGTCATCCGAAAGTGCCCCCGCGGCACCATGTGAGTCGTTGCGCGGACTATAGGCGCGGCCCGCTACGCCGACAAGCGACACAAACGAAAAAGGCGGGTCCGTCGCCGGTGCCCGCCTCGATATTCCGCATGGAAAAAGTTTACTTCGCTTCTTTTTCCATCAGCTTGTCGACCAGGCTCGCCGGCACTTCGTCGTAGTGGTCGAACTCCATCGTGAACGTGCCGCGGCCACGCGTGGCCGAACGCAGGAAGTTGATGTAGCCGAACATTTCCGCCAGCGGCACGAAGCCCTGCACGAACGCCTGCTGGCCCTTCTGGCCCTGGTCGCTGACCGTGCCGCGGCGGCGGTTGATGTCGCCGATGATGTCGCCGAGGAATTCCGCCTCGGTGACGACCTCGATGCGCATCGACGGTTCCAGCAGTTTCGGCCGGCTCATCTTGTGCGCTTCGCGGAACATCTGCTTGCCGGCGATTTCGAATGCCAGCGCGGAGGAGTCGACGTCGTGGTACTTGCCGTCGATCAGGCGCGCCTTGAAGTCGACGACTTCGTAGCCGGCGATCTGGCCCTGACGCGATTCGGTCTTGATGGCGTACTCGACCGATGGGATGAACTCGCGCGGGATGCGGCCGCCGACGATCTCGTCGACGAACACCACGCCCGAACCGGACTCGCCCGGCTCGAAGATCATCTTCACTTCGGCGAACTGGCCCGAACCGCCGGACTGCTTCTTGTGCGTATAGGTGTGCTCGACGCGGTTGCCGAACGCCTCGCGGAAGCTGACCTTCGGCTTGCCCATGTTCGCCTCGACACCGAGTTCGGTGCGCATGCGGTCGATGGTCACTTCCAGGTGCAGCTCGCCCATGCCCTTGAGCACGGTCTGGCCGGTTTCCTTGTCCACTTCCAGGCGCAGCGACGGATCGGCCTTGGCCATCTTGTAGAGCGCGGTCGACATCTTGTCGATGTCGTTGCGCGTCTTCGGCTCGACCGACACGCTGATGACCGGATCCGGGAAGCGCATGCGCTCCAGCAGGGCCGGATGCGCCGGATCGGAGAGCGAATCGCCGGTCTCGGTTTCCTTCATCGAGACGAACGCGCAGATGTCGCCGGCGCGCACTTCGTCGATGTCCTTGGTCGCGTTCGCCTGCACTTCGACGATGCGGCCGACGCGCTCCTTCTTGCCGCGCGTGACGTTGAGCAGGGTGTCGCCCTTCTTGATCACGCCTGAGTAGACGCGCGTGAAGGTGAGCGTGCCGAACTGGTCGTTGATGACCTTGAACGCCAGCGCGCGCGCCGGCGCATCGTCGCGCACTTCCTGCACGCCGATGATCTTGCCGTCTTCGTCCACCATCGAGATGCCGCCGTTCTCGCCCGGATACGGCATGTAGTCGATGACGCCGTCGAGCAGCTGCTGCACGCCCTTGTTGCGATACGAGGAGCCGCAGAAGATCGGCACCAGCGTGCCGGTGACGCAGCCCTTGCGGATGCACGACTTCAGCACGACCGGATCGAACTCACCGGTTTCGAGCAGGCGCTCGAACGCGTCGTCGTCGAGGGCGAGCGCGGTCTCGAGCAGGTCCTGGCGCAGCTTCGGCAGCTCGTCGATCCAGACGTTGTCGTGGGTCGCCTCGAACTTGAGGCGCGCGCGCAGATCGGCCAGCGGCACGGTTTCCCACGCGCTGTCCTTGTCGTGCGAGGCCCAGATGTAGCCGACGCCGGCGACCAGGTCGGCCATGCCGACGAACTCGTCGTGGCTGCCGAGCGGGATCTGGCACAGCAGCGCGTTCGCGCCGAGGCGCTCGCGGATGCCCTTCACGCAGTGCGCGAAGTTCGCTCCGATGCGGTCCATCTTGTTGATGTAGCACAGGCGCGGCACGTTGTACTGATCGGCCAGGCGCCAGTTCGTCTCGGTCTGCGGCTCCACGCCGGCGACACCGTCGAACACCACGACCGCACCGTCGAGCACGCGCAGCGAGCGGTTCACCTCGATCGTGAAATCGACGTGCCCGGGGGTGTCGATGACGTTGATCTGGTAACCCTTCCACTCGGTCGAAACGGCAGCGGACTGGATCGTGATGCCGCGCTTGCGTTCCTGCTCGAGATAGTCGGTCGTGGTCGAGCCCTTGCCGTCCTTCGTGTCGTGCACGTCGACGATCTGGTGCTTCTTGCCGGTGTAGTACAGCACGCGTTCGGTCGTCGTCGTCTTGCCGGCGTCGATATGCGCGATGATGCCGATGTTGCGGTAGAGCTTGAGTTCCTTCTGCCTTGCCATAGCTGTGGTCTCTCGGAAAAAGTGTCTGCTGCAGCTGGATCGCGTTCCGCTTCGCGGCGCGCGCCCAGCAATGAAAATCATCGCGGCAATAAGCCCACGCCGCGCGCAATGCGCGGTGTCGTACGAGCCGCTCGAATCCCTGTCGATATGCGAGTCGCCATGGCCGCCTGCGCATCCGAAGAGGATGCGCCGCACGCTGCCGACGGATCGCGATTGCCCTGCGACACCACTCCAGCCGCTGCAACCGCCAGAGGGTAGCCTTGCCTGATTTGGCGGCGGACTTTACACGATATGTGCGCCGATGTGGGGACATCCGGCGCGCAATCAATGAGTTGACCCCGCCGGGCTGCCCTGCGAGCGGTCTTTGACGCGGCATTTGGCTGAATGGCTGCCGAATCGGTGCCGCCGCTCTTAACGAGAAATAAGGGTCGGCGCAGCTAGGCTCTTGCCACAGCTCGCGCGGACGGACCGGTCTAGACGGAGTGGTCTCGGCACCGGCGAGACCGGCGAGCTGACCAAACAACGGGTGGCGTCTTCTGGACCCACAAAAGTAAAGAGGCGGCTATCTCGCGATAGCCGCCTCTTCTTGTTTCACGCTGTCGAACGCTCAGCGGTCGCGCATCGAACGCCTGCGTTGCGCCATTGCGCCGAAGCCGGCGAGCAGCACCGCCAGCAGGGCGAGCAGCTCGGCACGCGTCGCCGGTACCGACTGCGGCACGACGCCGCCACCATCCCCCACCAGCGGGTTGGTGAAGCTCACCGCAAGGCCGCCAGCGATCGTATGCACCTGGGCCGGGGGCAACGTGCCCCACTGGAAGCCCGCCGGCGCCGCCGGCAGGGTCGCCGCCTCGCTGAAGGTGCAGCTCGCGCCGGGCGGAAGGGTCGATAGCCCGATGCTGCCGCTGTTCGCGTTCGCCAGCGCCACGGTCTGCGTGAAGAGGCCGCCCGCTCCGCAGTCGATCGTGAAGACGAAGCTGCCGCTGATGCCGCCCGCCGGACCGCCGCTGATGGTTTTCGTCAGCGTGACCGCGACATCGACCAGGCCCAGGGTATTGGTGAAGGCCGCCGCATTCGGACCCGCTGCCGTCGTCGTCAGGCTGACGGCCGGCGGCAGGGCGCCCCAGGCGTAGTTGGCCGGAGCCGGCGGCAGCGCATTCTCGCTGACGGCGCAGACGGCGCCGGCCGGTACGTTGGCGATCGAACCGGTGCCGCTCGTTGCATTGCCGAGGACCACCGCGCCGGTGAACGTGCCGTCCGCTGCGCAGTCCGCGCCGAAGGAGAAGGTCGCGCTGACGCCGCCAGCCGGTCCGCCGACGACCGTCTTGGTCAGGGCGATGCTGCTGCTGGCGCGGGTCAAGGTGTTGGTGAAGGCTGCCGCATTCGGTCCTGCCGATGTCGTCGTCAGGGTGACCGGCGGCGGAACTGCACCCCAGACATAGTTGGCCGGAGCCGCCGGCAGCGTGCCTTCACTGACCGTGCAGGTGGCTCCCACCGGCACATTG
>DASWPR010000537.1:0-2026 GCA_036398455.1 Dokdonella sp. | reverse complement strand
CGCAGTGAAGTATTCCTCCGCCAGGTCAGCGACCGTGATCGCCGAACGCTCCGCTTCGATCCTGGCGACCGCCTCGCGCTTTCGGTCCGTCTTCTCGGCGGCCACGTCGTAGCCGAGCGCCACGCGTGCGCGCATCTCCTTCGCCAGCTTGCGGGCATCTGCAAGCGAGAGAGCACCATAGCTTCCGAGGTGGAGCACGCGAGCCTTGCCGGCCAGTTGGTAGCGAAACAGCCAGCGGGGTGCGCTGTCGCCTTTCCGGTACCGCAGAGACAGGCCGCCGCCGTCGCTCTTGCCCTCGAAGAACTCCCCGGCCCTGATCCAGTCGCGAATCGTGGTGTCGTGCAGGCTGCCCATAGCGGCGCTCGTTCGTTGTACCCAACGGATGGCGCCACTTGTACCTCGGGGACAGGCTTGGGTACAACCATTTTGGCGGACGATGCCGGACGTCAATGGATGACGCCGGACGAAAAAACCCCGCAAACGCGGGGTTTATTGGAATTCGCGGACGTTACCGGATGACAGCGGACACTATTCGAGGTTCTGTACCTGCTCGCGCATCTGCTCGATCAGCACCTTGAGTTCGACCGCCGCATTCGTCGTGCGCGGATCGGCCGCTTTCGAGCCGAGCGTGTTCGCCTCGCGGTTGAACTCCTGCATCAAGAAGTCGAGGCGGCGGCCCACCGCTTCCTGCAGGCCGAAGATGCGGCGCGCCTCGGCGACGTGCGCGGTCAGGCGGTCGAGTTCTTCGTCGACATCCATGCGTTGCAGCTGCAACACGACCTCCTGCTCGATGCGGCCCGGTTCCAGCGGCTGCTTGAGTTCGGCCAGCCGCGTGTCGAAGCGCGTACGCAATGCGGTGCGGACCTCGGGCAGGTGCGCGCGCACTTCGGCGACGATGCGCTCGATGCCGTCGAGGCGCTCGCGCATGAAACCGCCGAGGCGCTCGCCTTCGCGCCCGCGCGCAGCGATCATGTCGGCCAGCGCCGCGTCGACCACGCCGAGCGCGGCCTCGCGCAGGGATTCGATATCCGATTGCCGGTCGAGCAGCACGCCCGGCCAGCCGAGCAGCGAGGTGAACTCGACATGCATCTGCGGAAAACGCGCCGCCAGGGCTTGCGCGGTATCGGCCAGACGAGCGACCAGGGCCTCGTCGACGGCAATCGCCGCGGCATCGGCGACGGCCGGCTTCCAGCGCAGGCCGAGGTCGACCTTGCCGCGCGACAGCTTCGCCGCGACGCGCTCGCGCACGACCGGCTCGAGCGAGCGCAGTTCGTCCGGCAGGCGCAGGCCGAGTTCCAGATAGCGGTGATTGACCGAGCGCAGCTCGATCGCCAGCGTACCGTGGCCCGTATCGGCTTCGGCACTGGCAAAGGCGGTCATGCTACGCAGCATCGGCGAATCCAGGGGGACGGAGGGGGCGCAATGGTAAACTCCACGGCCCAATTGCCAAAGCGCTCTCTTGCATGAGCTTCGCACGTCCTTCCGGCCGCAGCGCCGATCAATTGCGCCCCGTCAGCATCGAACGCCACTACACGCGCCACGCCGAGGGCTCCGTTCTGGTCGCTTTCGGCGATACGCGCGTGCTGTGCACCGCCAGCATCGAGGAGAAAGTGCCGCCGTTCCTGCGCGGCAAGGGTGAAGGCTGGGTCACCGGCGAATACGGCATGCTGCCGCGCGCGACGGGCACACGTACGCAGCGCGAGGCCGCGCGTGGCGGCCAGGGCGGCCGCACGATGGAAATACAGCGCCTGATCGGGCGCAGCCTGCGTGCCTGCGTCGATCGCCAGGCACTCGGCGAACGCACCATCACGCTCGACTGCGACGTGCTGCAGGCCGACGGCGGCACCCGCACCGCCGCGATTACCGGAGCCTATGTCGCCCTGGTCGACGCGATCCGCTGGCTGAAGTCGCGCAATGCGATCAAGCGCGACCCGATCTTCGGCGCGGTCGCGGCGGTCTCGGTCGGCATCGTGCAAGGCACGCCGGTACTCGATCTCGACTATGCCGAGGACTCCGCCTGCGATAC
>DASWPR010000536.1:0-3006 GCA_036398455.1 Dokdonella sp. | reverse complement strand
CGCTCGCTCAGCAGAAGGCTTCCGCGCAAGATCAGTTGCGTGCCGCGCAGCGTAAGGTGCGTGAACTGCAGCGCCAGCTGGAAAGCGGCTTGCCCTCGCACTGAGGGCGACGGTCTGAAGAACATCGGGTGGGCAGGGCGGCGCGGAGCAGCAGTACCGGCTGCCGCCCGCCTCCCACCTCTCACGCCGGGTGCGCCTGCTCAGAAACGCGTGTCACGCATGGCGCCGCGAGGCCTGGCGATTCCGTCAGATGTCTTGCACACACGAGCGTTCGCGCCTCGCCCACCGCATGTGCGGTGGCGCAACCCCCAACCCCTCTTCGCGACATTGTTTCGCCATGTCCGCGCGAGAGCACTGCGGCAAGTTCTAATGCCGCTTCTTTCCCTCCGAAGGCGCTCCCTTTTCTTCCGCGTGATGCGGGTCGCCCGTATCCACGGCGATCGGGTCGCTGGCAGGAAAACTTTCCTCTAGCGCCTCATCGAGCCGGCTGTCTTCCGATTCGGCGGGCGTGGGTGTTTCGGCGCGATGAGTCTCGGGGTGCTTCTTGCTGGTCATGACGTGCTCCGTTAGAAGAGAGTCGGCAATCCAGCATAGCGCAAAGCGGGCATCGGCGAACATCGGCCGAACGGTTTAAGACCGCGCGCCATCCGCGTGAGCATCAAAACCGCGAGCCGAAGCACGAGGCTGGAGCCGACGCGGCTTCATCAGCCAAAACTTAAAACCAATGCGCATCGACTCGTTTTCCGTGTGTCGATGGAAAGCGGCGCGGAAAAACAAATCATTCGCCGACCGCGTGGGCCGGCAGACCGCAACGCATGCCGCGGGCCGTCAGTGTCAGCTCGGGAGGGGCGCAACCAGAACCTGTGAACAACAAGGCAGCGAATAACATGAACCGGAAAAAAACCGCGTGCGCGCAGCGCCTCAACGCGTCACACGTCGTGGAAGCAGAACTGGATCATCAGGATTGGGCAACGAAGCAGCCGGCGCAGCGCATGCTGGACGCCGCATATTGGCGCCGCCGCGTGCTGGCGGTTAAATGTAGATTCGAACTGACGGAACTGCAGGTGATGCGCCTGGAAAAAATCCTGCAGCGGCTCGGCCATTCAGCGGAGTAGCCGAGCGCTGCTGCGGTGGCTCACTCGGTGCCGCCGCTGCCGCCGTTACCACCGTTACCGCCACTACCACCGTGATTGCCGCCACCGTGGTTGCCGCCATGATTGCCACCGTCGCCGCCCGTGCCGAACAGACGCCGGCGGCGCGTCACGACCACCGGGCCGTCCGACGTGCTGCTGCTACGATCTGACGCAGGCCGGTCCGAAGACGGCGCGCCATACGACTCGCGCGGTTCACGCGGTTCGCGCGGCTCACGATGATCGCGCGGTTCGCGCGAACCGTGCGGCCCACGCGTGGTGTGCTCGCCATGCGAAGGACGCCCCGCGCGCGGAGCCGGACGCGTGCCGGTGTCGAGCTGGATCGTCGAGATGGCGCGCTTGTAGATGCCTTGCAGGCCGACAGGCGTGCGCAGCATCACCAGATACTGATCGAACGACTCGATGCACCCCGTCAGGCGGATGCCGTTGACAAGATAGATCTCAACGCGCTTTCGTTCTTTGCGCGCAGCGTTCATGAAGTCGTTTTGCGGATGCGATTCTGCGGAAGCCATGGACAATTCAGGTTAGGAAGACGGTTGTTCGCCGCGATTCTACCCTGTGTGGGGGCGGAACGCGTCGGCGGGCGAACTGCGTCCACTATAACGGCTTGTGGGCGCATAAGCATCTGATAACTATTGACTGTAACGTTGCGTTACGAATCTGCGGACGAATACCGCGTTCATCCGCCACTCGCACGCCTTGGCTGCACGGGTGGCGGAAAAAGATGGCGCATCGCCGTGCCTTCGGCGGAATAAACCGGCGCCTGCCCGCGTTATATCAGGCATGGCGGCGCTGCATCGTGCGCGTGGCCGACCGGCTTCCCGGCTCGCACAAGGCGTCCGGGCGCTCATGAGGAGATTCACCATGAAAGTATCCCGCATTCTTTCCGCCGTTTTCGTCGTGCTCGCGCTCGCGGCCGGTACGCTTGCGACGAGTGCCTGCACGACCGATGGCGGCGCCTCCGGCACGAGCGGCGGCAACAGCAGTGGCGGCGGCTACTGAGCGCCACACGCCGGGTGAATTTCGAAGCTGAAGTGATTTCGTGGCTCCCGCAGTTGCGCCGCTACGCGCGCGCACTGACGGGCGACCGCGCCTGGGCCGACGACCTCGTGCAGGATACGGCGGAGCGGGCGTTCGCGCGCTGGGCGGCGTTCCGGCCGGACAGCAATCTGCGCGCATGGCTGCTGACGATCCTGCGGCATCTCTATATCGACCAGTTGCGCGGCCGCCGCGAGATTGCCGTCGACGACGAAAGCGCGCCGTGGCGCAACCTCGAAGCGCCTCAGGGCGAAGTGGACGGCCTCGTGCTGCGCGATCTGCAGCGCGCGCTGTATTGTCTGCCGGTCGAACAGCGCGAAGTGCTGTTGCTGGTCTGCGTGGAGGAATTGTCTTATCAGGAAGCGTCGAGCGCGCTCGGCGTGCCGATCGGCACGGTCATGTCGCGGCTGTCGCGCGCGCGAGAACACATGCGCGCGTTGCTGACGGAGGGACCGGCCGAGGGGCCGGCGCGTAAAACTACGCCGTTAAAAGTAGTGAGAAATCCGTGATGAATAGCGACGACTACGATTCCAGCTTGCCCGAAGGGCTCGATCTGCGAGCGCTGTCGGCGTTTGTCGACGGCGAATTGCCGGGCGCGGAGCGCGCCGCGATCGAGGGGCAGCTGAAGCAGCACCCGCAGGCCGCCGCGCGCGTGGCTGCATGGCGTGCCCAGAAAGCCGCATTGCGCGCGCTGTGCGGGGCGCCGCAGCGCAGCGAGCGTGACGCGCGCAACGAACGCCGTGAGGACGATGCCGCCGACGAACCGGCCTTCATCGTGTTGCGCCGCAAGACGCCGTGGTGGCAGCGCGCGGGCGTC
>DASWPR010000535.1:0-12560 GCA_036398455.1 Dokdonella sp. | reverse complement strand
CCTTGATGGACGCTGCGAGTTCGTTCAGCCGATCCGGATCGATATGCAGGCGCGGCTGGTACTTGCCCGGCTGGATCAAGCCGACGCCGAGCGTGCGCAGTTCGCCTTCGGCTTCGAAGACGGCCAGGGCCGTTTCGTCGCCGCCGCCGAGCAGCGCATCGAGGCCGCGTCCGAGTCCGAGTCCGCGTTTCTTCGCTGCCATTTAGTTTTCCTGGGAACCACCGGACAGGTGACCGTCACCCCGGCGCATGCCGCGGTCCATGCTGCTCTTGCCGACGAAAAACAGCAGGGGTTCCGGCGCTCGCCGGAATGACGCGAATGACATTTCCGCTTCGTTCTTCACGCCGTCAGTGTGCCGGCGCGCTGGGCGCCGCCGGACCGCGCTCACGCCGCAGCATCTCGCCGGCGAGGCCGAGATAGGCGATCGCGCCGCGCGACTCGCGGTCGTACAGATTGATCGGCTTGCCGTGGCTCGGCGCTTCGGCAAGACGGACGTTGCGCGGAATGATCGAGCGCAGCACCTTGTCGCCGAAATGCTTGGTCAGCTGCAGCGAGACCTCATTGCCGAGGTTGTTGCGCACGTAGTACATCGTGCGCAGCATACCCTCGACTTCCAGCGTCGGGTTGAGGCGCGCGCGCACCGCCTTGATCGTATCGAGCAGACTGGACAGGCCCTCCAGCGCGAAGTATTCGCATTGCACCGGAATCAGCACGCCATGCGCGGCGGTCAACGCGTTGATCGTCAGCAGGTGCAGGGTCGGCGGGCAGTCGATCAGGATCGTGTGATAGCGATCGCCGAGCTTGGCGATCTGCTCTTTCAGGCGCGACTCGCGCGCGAGCGCGTCCATCAGTTTGAGCTCGGCCGCCGTCAGGTCGCCGTTGCCGGGCAGCAGGTCGAAGCCCGCCTCGGTCGCCTGGATGACGTCCTCGATCGCGGCTTCCTCCAGCAGCACTTCGCAGCCGTTCGGTCGTGTCGCGCGCTTGTCGATGCCGGAGGCCATTGTCGCGTTGCCCTGCGGATCGAAATCGATCAGCAGCACTTTGCGGCGCGTCTCGGCGAGCGCGGCGGCGAGATTCACGGCCGTGGTGGTCTTGCCGACCCCGCCTTTCTGATTCGCGATGGCGATGATGCGCGTCATGCTGTTTCCGCCGGCCCCTGCGGGCGCGGTGCGTTGTCCCGGACTCGCTTGATTACCACGACATGGCGCTCCGCGTCCAAGCCCGGCACGCGCAGCGGCACGACTGCTTCGACCGCGAACGGCGATGCGACCGCGGCCAGTTCATCCTGCGGGAAACGACCCTTGAGCGCCAGCCAGACGCCGTCCGGCGCGAGCAGCGGGCCGCCCCAGGCGAGCATTTCCGTCAGGCTCGCGAATGCGCGCGCGGTGATGCAGTCGAAGCGGCCGTCGACCGCCTCGACGCGGCTTTCGACGACGCGCACGTTGTCGAGCTTGAGTTCGCGCACGGCCGCGCGCAGGAAGCGCGTCTTCTTGCCGTTCGAGTCGACCACGCTGACGGTGCGCTGCGGCGCGACGATGGCGAGCGGGATGCCGGGCAGGCCGGCGCCGCTGCCGAGATCGGCCAGCGAGGCGCCGCTCACGTGCGGCACGATCGCCAGCGAATCGAGCAGGTGGCGCGTGACCATTTCGAGCGGATCGCGCACGGCGCTGAGGTTGTACGTTGCATTCCAGCGAGTCAGCAGGTCGACGTAATCGAGCAGGCGCTCGATCGCAGACGCGGGAAGATCGAGCTGGAGCGCTGCAAGACCGGCGACGAGGCGCTGTTGCAGCCGGTCGCTGTCGGGCGTGCGGCGGTCGGACATGGCGGTCGCCACGATTCGGGGCGCGCAAGTATCGGGGCGGGCGCGGCGGAAATCCATCCGCACCCGCGCCGCGGCCCGGTGCGATCAGCCGGCGCGGTGGTCAATCCAGCGTATTGAGGTCGACGCGCGCGATCAGCAGGCCACTCTCGCGCATCTGCGCGTTGAGCGACTGTTTCAGCCAGCTGCGGCGCGCTTCGGCGGTTTCCGGCAGCTCGGCCGCAGCAAACAGACGCCGCGTCGAATTGCGCAGCAGGTTCTCGACATCTTCGATGACGACATCCGCGCGCTCCGGATCGAGCACCTGGAAATAGACGACACCGCGATAGCGCTGGTCGGCCAGGCACAGGTCCTCGACCGGCACGGCAGCACCGGCCAGGCTGATCTTGTGCGCCACGCGCTCGACCAGCGGCATCACCAGGTGCGTGCCGGAACCAACGATGCGCACGTGCCCGCCCATGCGGCGGAACGTGTAGACGTGACCTTCCGGAACACGGCGGACGGATGCGACGACCAGCAAGGCCAGCGCGCACAGAGCAGCAAGAATGATCGGGGACAGCATTTTCTTATCTCTACAACAGCTTACGGAACAAACTTCGCGCTGTATCTGATATCACACAGGCGGTGAACTAACAAGTGTTTAACAGTTTGCGCGCCCGGCCGATAACAAAAGCTGAACATCGGCTATCTATTTACATAGCAAGAACGATGCCTCGGGCGCTTTACTGACACGCAAAGCTGCCGCGCGCCGGCCAGGCCGACCGCCCGATCGCAGCGGATCTCGCTTCCTCAACCCGGGGAATTGCGCACGCCGTGCGCCGCTTCGCCAGCAAGTATCCCCGTCGTCGGGCGGCTTCGCGACGGGGACCTGCCGGTTACGGACCGAACGTCGTGCGCAGATTCCAGACGAATGCCGCGCCGGCCTCGCTGCCCTGCGGCTGCACGCTGATCTGGCGCGCGCCGCTGCCGAACAGATTTGCCGGCAGCGTCACTTCGACGTAGCGGTAGGGCCCTGTCTGCCGCAGCGGCAGTTCGTCCGCCGCGAAGACGACCTGCGCGCCATCGGCCACGTGCAGCGAGTAGCGTCCGCCGGGAGGCGGCTGCGTGACTTCCGCCTGCAGGCGAACCTGCGTCGCAGCGCGATCGATCCGGATTTCCTGTTCGCCCGGTCCGCGCTGCGCGCTGGCGAGCAATGCGATGGTCTGCGTCGTCGCGGCGGTCGTCGCCATCGAATCCGGTGCAGACACGCGTGGGTGTGGCCGGATGCCCGACAGAACGAACAGCGCCAGCGCGAAACTGGCGGCGAGCGCGCCGCCGAATACGAGCCTGCGGCGCTGCTGGCGTGCGGCGCGTGCGGGTGCCGCGGCGTGTCGTTGGCGATCGGCGTGGCGCGTCGGAGATGCGGCCTTCGCCTTCCTCGCCAGCGCCCGCGCGAACGCCAGGCGCCAGCGATCCCCAGCGGTCTGCAGCAGATGACGTTCGAACGCCGTGCGCTCCTCCTCGCCAAGGCGGCCACCGGCGTAGTCGTCGACGAGGTCGTGTTCGGCCTCGCGCAATGCTGCCGCGAAGCTGCCGTCCTGCGTCGCGTCGTCGTCGAACAGGCGCACTTCCAGCGCCTCGGTCTGCGCCGGCGGCAACTGGCGCAGCAGCCAGCGGCGCAGGGTATCGGTGTCTGCCATCGTCATCTGGGTGCGCTTGCTCTTGTCACGTCGTCCCCTTGAGTGAGCGTCGGGCGCGATTCATCACGCGAACGGGTCCAGCGTTTTCATTCGTTCGCGCACGCAGCGTTCGAGCGTCTCGCGCAGCCGCAGGGCGCGGTTGCGCAGCGCATTCAACGAGGAACCCAGCTCGCTCGCCAGCCGCTGCCGCGCGCGGATGCGTTGCGCGCCGTCGGCGCCGTAGTAGGAAAGGATCAGCGCGTGCGCACGCTCCCCCAGCTGCCCGAGACATCCGTTCAAGGCGATGACGGCGGCCTCCCGATGCAGCGCGTCCTCCGCATCCGGTGCATCGCTCCAGATCGGGTCCTGCCCGGCAAGGTGCTGGCGCGCCAGGCGAGTGCGCGCTTCGAGCAGGATCATGCGCGCGACGCCGAGCGCGTAGCGCTGCGTGTGGTCGACCTCGACCCCCTCATGCAGGCGGCGCGCCAGCCGATCGAGCGCGAGATCGGCCAGATCGTCGGCGTCGGCCGGCAGGTGCAGCCGGAAGAACTGGATCAGCCGCTGGCGCAGGCGTTCGTAGCCGAGCTGCGCCGGCTCGTCGCGAGCGAGGCGTGCGAACAGCGCATCGAACGGCGCGCGCTCGGATGAGGCCGTCTCGCTCACCGCCAGTCGCCCTGCAGCACGAACCCGGCCCAGTAGAACGGCGCGCGCCAGCGCGGATCGTCGCCGATCTCGCGCTGCGCGGCGGCCAGTGCCAGCGCCGGCGTCTGATGACGTTCGAGCAGGCCGCGATAGAACGCCTGCATCAAGGCCGCACTCGCGCGATCGTCGACCGGCCACAGGCTGGCGACGACGCGATGCGCACCAGCGTAGAAGAACGCGCGCGCCAGACTCGATGCCCCCTCGCCACCGAGATTCCGGCCGAGCGCCGAATCGCACACGCTGAGCACGACCAGCTCGGCCGGCATATGCAGGTTGTAGATGTCGTTCATGCGCAGGAACCCGTCTTCGGGCTTGCCTTCCGCGTCGAACAGCGACAGCACGATGCCGGACAGTTCCGGATGATTCGGATTCAGCAGCGCATGCGTGGCGAAATGCACGATGGCGTAGTTCGACCAGTCCGCTGCAAGTGCCGCCTGGCGATTGGCGGCGAAATCGAGGGCGAGCCAGGGTACGTGCGGCTTCGCCATCGCCGCGATCGCTTCCGCCTCGGTGCGCGTGCTCGGCAGGCGCGGCAGCTCGGCGATGCCGGCTTCGCTGGCCGCGCGCAGCAGTGCC
The DNA here is from genome assembly GCA_036398455.1 of Dokdonella sp. Lineage (GTDB taxonomy): Bacteria > Pseudomonadota > Gammaproteobacteria > Xanthomonadales > Rhodanobacteraceae > Dokdonella_A. Next base: position 7,805 of record DASWPR010000535.1, on the reverse strand, counting down.
GCGTCGGTCGTCGCCGATGCCGCGGCGCGACCCATCAGGCGCGCATCGTCGGCGCGGAAAACGGGATCGGCGAGGATCGCGAGCGCCTCCGGCGTGCGCACCGAATGCGGCAGCGCGCGCAGGCTGCGCAGACTGCCGAGCGAAGGCAGATAGGCGAACACGCGGCTCGCCGCCGACGCGTCCGCGTGCGTGCCGTCGAGGAGTCCAAGCGGCAGCGGCAGCGATTGCAGGTCGCCATCGGCGACGACGACGACCTGGCGCCGCAACCCGGCTTGCGCAGCTGCAGGCAGGCTCCGCTCGACCAGGGTCTGCGCGAGCGCATGCACGTTGGCGGCATCGAGCCGATCGCGCTCGGCCAGCTGCTCGATCGATGTCGCAGCCACGCCGGACGCGTGCGCGGCGAGCGGGTCGCGCAGTGCCGCGGCCGCCTGTTCGATCTGTGCGCGCGGCGGCAGCGCATACGCCTGCAATGCATTGCGCGTGATCAGCCAGAGGTAGCTGCGCTGCTCGCCGAGCCAGTATTCCAGCACGCTGACGTCGTCATCGAGCAGCTGGTGCTGGATTTCGTCCAGGCGCAGCGGTGCCGGATGCGTGAGATCGGCATAGCGCGGATTGGCCGCGCGGATGCGCCCGCGCGCTTCGTCGAGCCGGCGGCTGGCCTCGTCGATTCCGCCCTGCAGGGCGGCGCGCGCAGCGGCGTCCTGCGCCTGGCCCTGGCGATAGGCAAGGGCGTGCAAGCGGTCCGTTGCCGCATGTGCAGCGGCGAGCAGGGCGGGATCGATGTCCTTGTCGAGATCGATCGCACGTTCGGTCAACTGGTCCTGCAGCACGCGTGCACGCGCACGTTCGGCGGCGATCAACGCGGTCGCCGCGTAGCCTTGCCCCGGATGACGTGCGTCGAGCCGCATCAGGATGTCGACATAGAGTTCGTAGTACGCCCGCATCGTGCCGAAATAGCTCGTGCGCAGGTCCGGTGCGTTGATGCGTTCGCGTTCGGACTCGATCGCCGCGATCGCGCGCTCGATGTCGCGCCTGGCGCCTTCCAGATCGCCGCTCTGCGCAGCGACGCGCGCCAGGCTCGCGTTCGCCACCGTCTGCCACGGCTGATTCGCCGCCTGCCGCGCCAGCGTGCGCGCGCGCTGGTAATGCTGGCGCGCCGCACCGAGGTGGTCCTGCCGGCTGTCCAGGTCGCCGAGCATCGATTCGACGACCGCTTCGTTGACCAGGCCATGCGTGCGATGAAGCTCCGAATGCGCCGATTCCAGCAACGTGCGCGCGCCCGCCCAGTCGCCCGAGGCCATTGCGCAGCGACCGAGCCCGCGCAGCGCTTCGGCGTGCTGGCGCAGCAACTGGTGATCTTTCGCGATGTCGAGCGCGCGCCGATAGGCCACCGCCGCTTCGGCAGGCCGCTGGTCGTCGGACAAGGTATCGCCTTCGTTCGCGGCGATCTCGGCCAGGCACGACCAGCAGTCGGCCGCGGTCGCCGCGGTCTCGGCCCTGGCGTAGGCACGGCTCGCTTCGGCCATTTCGCCGAGCTGGCTGTAGGCGACGCCGAGATTGACCCAGGCGACGGACTCGGCCATCGGATTGGGCGTGGCGCGCAGATCGTCCAATGTGCGCTGGTACGCATCGATCGCGGCCGCATACTCGCCGCGTGCGTTGTGCTGGAAGGCAATATCGCCGCGCGCGAGCAGCTGCAGCCGGCGGTCGCCGACCGTCTCGGCCAGTTTCAACGCGGACTGCGTGGTCGTCAGCGCTTTTTCGGCAGCGCCCGATTCAGCATAGGCGAGTCCGAGATTGCGCAGCGCGACGGCCTGATTCGCCTCGTCGCCGGTCTGCCGGAACAAGCTCACCGCGCGCTCGGTGGCGTCGACGCCTGCCGCGAAATCGCCCTGGTTGATATGCGCGCTGCCGAGCAGACGTTCGGCCAGCGCCTGCTCGGCGAAGTCGCCGGTGCAATGCTGCTGCAACGCCGACTGTGCCGCCGCGCGCTGGCCTGCGGCATCGCCGGCCTCGTGCCGGAATCCGGAAAGCGCCAGGTAGGCCTGACGCAGCATGCAATCGTCCTTCGCCGAACGCGCTTGCCGCAGCGACTCCTGATACAGCGCGAGCGTCTGCGTCGCGTCCGCGCCTTCGCCGTGGCGCAGCGCTTCGGCGCGCGCCAACGCGATCACCGCCGCAGCGCGCGCACGATCGGCGGCGGCCACGGCATGCGGGGTGCCGAGTGTGAGGCTGTAGCCGGCGGCGGCGGCCTGCTGCGCCGCACTCACGGCGAGCTTCAAGGTCGACTTCGCCTCGGCGGTCAACACGACGCGCAAGGTCGCATTGCGGCCGGCTTCGGTGCGCAGGGCCGAGACCGGCGCGCCATCGGCAGCCCAGCGCAACGCGAGGGCGCCAGCACCCGTCTGGCGCAGGCCGAGCTCGACGGCTTCACCGCGCTCGAGTTCGACGCGATAGTCGTGCGTCTGCCCGGCGGCAAGCGAATCCACGCGCGTGCTGCCGGCGCCGACGACGACGTTCTCGGCGCGCAGCGGAGCGCCCAGCGCGAACAGCATCGCGAAGGCCATGCCCACGATGCGGCCGTGACTCGGTCTCGATTTTCGTGTCGCTACGCCGTTCATCCAGTCCCGAGCCCCCTGCCCGAACCTGCCGGCAGCCGCGTCGTGTCGCGCAGCCGAAGACGGCCCAAGCATAATCCACCCGTGCGTCGGCGAAGATGGCGCGGCGCGGGCGACAGCGCGCCGCAGAGCGGAGCCGAGCGCGGCGCGTACAATGTCGCGTCTTCCCGCTGCCGATTCATTCATCTCGATGGCCTATCCGCAAACCCGTCCTCGCCGCATGCGTCGCGACGCGTTCTCGCGTGCGCTGATGCGCGAAACCGACCTCGCGCCTTCCGACCTGATCCTGCCGGTGTTCGTGCGCGAGGGCGACAACGTGCGCGAGCCGGTGCCTTCGATGCCCGGCGTCGATCGGCTGTCGATCGACCAGCTGCTGCGCGTCGCCGGCGAGGCGCACCAGCTCGGCGTGCCGGCGTTGGCGCTGTTCCCCGTCACGCCGCCGGAGGCGAAGTCGCTGGATGCGCGCGAAGCCTGGAATGCCGATGGCCTCGCGCAGCGCGCGGTGCGTGCGCTGAAGCAGGCTTTTCCCGAGCTCGGCGTGATTACCGATGTCGCGCTCGATCCGTTCACCACGCATGGTCAGGACGGCCTCATCGACGATACCGGCTACGTCGTCAACGATCCGACCGTCGAAGCCCTGGTCAAGCAGGCCGTCTCGCACGCGCAGGCGGGCGCCGACATCGTCGCGCCGTCGGACATGATGGACGGCCGCGTCGGCGCGATCCGTCATGCGCTCGAAGCCGCCGGTCTGGTGCATACACGCATCCTCGCCTATTCGGCGAAATACGCCTCGGCGTTCTACGGTCCGTTCCGCGACGCCGTCGGCTCCGCCGGCAATCTGGGAAAAGGCAACAAGTACACCTACCAGATGGACCCGGCCAATTCGGACGAGGCGCTGCGCGAGATCGCGCTCGATCTCGACGAAGGCGCCGACATGGTGATGGTCAAGCCCGCGCTGCCGTACCTCGACATCGTGCGCCGCGTGAAGGAGCGCTTCGGCGTGCCGACCTTCGCCTACCAGGTCAGCGGCGAATACGCGATGCTGAAGGCTGCGATCCAGAACGGCTGGCTCGACGAGCGCCTGTGCGTGATCGAAGCACTGACCAGCATCCGCCGCGCCGGTGCGGATGCGGTGCTGACGTATTTCGCGCTGGATGCGGCGCGGTGGCTGCGCGAGCGCTCGTAGTCGTCCGCGAATCCACGCGGCGCGGCCGGACTGAGATAATCCCCTCTCGTCCCCAATGGCTTCATCGTTGAGGAGAAGGTGGGGAGACGGGCATGGAATGATCGAGTCGTTACGCCGACGACTCGCGACCCTGCCGTTGGCGAAGCACGAGACTTCCTGCGAAGACCCCTCCCATGCCTCACTCCGATCCAGCCGCACCGTTCCCCCGAGCCTCTCTCCCGACGATGTCGAGCGAGAGGGAATAAAGAGCCTCTGCAATGCCGCCCCGCTACGCCGTCTTCGGCCAACCCATCGCGCATTCGCGTTCGCCGCGGATACACGCACTCTTCGGCGCGCAGCTCGGCATTCCGGTCGACTACCGCGCGATCGAGGCCGGCCGCGGCGAATTCGCCGATCGCCTCGATGCGTTTGCGCGCGACGGTGGCGTCGGCGCCAACGTGACACTGCCCTTGAAGGAAGACGCGCTCGCGCTCTGCGCCACATTGAGCGAACGTGCGCGCCGCGCCGGCAGCGTCAACACCTTGATCCGCGCCGGCGACCACTGGCGCGGCGACAGCACTGATGGCATCGGCCTGCTGCGCGACCTGCGCGCACGCCGGGCCTGTGATCCGCACGACCTGCGCGTGCTGCTGCTCGGCGCCGGCGGCGCCGCGCGTGCGGCCGCGTTCGCGCTGGCCGATGCGGGCGTGCGCGAACTGGTGATCGCCAATCGCACGCTGAAACGCGCCGAAGCGCTGGCACTTTCGATCGGCGACGCGGCGCACGTCGGCGTGCGCGCATGGGACGCGCTTTCCAGCGCGCGCTCGTTCGACCTGATCGTCAACGCGACGGCCGCCGGCCATGCGAATGCGGCGTTCGACGTGCCGCAAACGCTGCTGGCGACGCAGACACTGTGCTACGACCTTTCGTACGGCAAGGCCGCCGCCGTGTTCCTCGACGGTGCGCGAAAATCGGGAGCGACGCGGCTCAGCGACGGCCTCGGCATGCTGGTGGAGCAGGCGGCCGAGTCGTTTTTCCTGTGGCATGGCGCGCGTCCGGATGCTGCACCGGTGTACGCCGAATTGCGCGCAGCGGCCGCTGCGCCGGCAAAGAGCTGAGCATGATCTGTCGCAGCGGCTGCGGCGCGTGCTGCATCGCGCCTTCGATCAGCTCGCCGATTCCCGGCATGCCGCACGGCAAGCCTGCTGGCGCCCGGTGCGCGCAACTCGACGATCAGTTCCGCTGCCGCATCTTCGGCCAGCCGGAACGGCCCGAGGTCTGTCGACGCCTGCGGCCTTCGCAGTCGATGTGCGGCGGCGACCGCGACGAGGCCCTGCGCTACCTCGCCGAACTGGACGCGGCGACGCGACCGCGCTGATTCGCCCGCCGACGGCGACGCTGCCAATTCCGGTTTTTGCGCAGGCTGCCCGGTCGGCGTTGAATCCAATCGCACCCATCGACGCATCCAAGCCTTCGACACCGCCGTTGCGCGGTCCGCCCAGGCTTTTCCCCATCCAACCGACAGGTCGTCTCCCGCAGTGGATCGATCCTGTCCAGGAGTGCAGTCGATGAAACCCGCCAAACCGATCGCGTTATCCAATTCCGGCAAATATGGTCTGCGCGCCGCGCTCGCGCTGGCTGCCTCCTTCTGCGTCGCCCCCGCAATCGCCAGTCCCCAGGCGACTCTGCCGGACACGCCGGAAGGCAAGCTCGGCGCCGCGCTGATCCAGCACGTGAATAGCGACAGCCCGGAGCAGATCCGCAGCTGGGCGCCGACGATCCTGTCGCCGGACATGGATGCGACCGAGCAGGCGGGTTTCGTGACGAGCCTGGCCGAGGCGATACGCGACAGTGGCGGCGTGGACCTCACCGACGCGCACGACCAGCACGGCATGTTCGTCCTGACCGTGAAGGCGCGTCGCAGCGGACGCCTGGCGGTGTTCGTGCTCGGCAGCGATGCAGCGCATCCCGGCCGCTTCGCGCACGCGGAGATGGTGCCGATGGGCGATCCGGCGCTCTACGCCCACTGGCCGAAGGACGCGGTATCCCGCGGCGAGATCAAGCGCCTGGTCCACGCCACGCTGGACACGCTCGTGCGCACGAATGATTTCTCCGGTTGCGTGACCGTCGTGGACGGCAGCGAAACCGTGATCGACGAATGCCGCGGCCTCGCCGAGCGGCGCTTCGGCGTACCGATCGACCGCCAGACGAAGTTCCACATCGGCTCGATGGACAAGATGTTCACCGCCGTGGCCGTCGCCCAACTCGTCGAGGCCGGCAAGCTCTCGTGGGACGACACGCTCGCGCAGCGCGTACCTGAGTATCCCGATCACGAAGCGGCGCAGAAGATCACCGTGTGGCAACTGCTGCACCATACGGCGGGGCTGGGCGATTTCTTCGTTCCCGAATTCTTTCGGCAACGCGAAAAGTTCGTCAACCCGGCCGACTATCTCGATCTCATCGCGCGCCAGCCCAAGGTGGGCGACCCGGGCAAGGACTGGAACTACAGCAACGCCGGCTATGTCCTGCTCGGCCGCATCGTCGAGAACGTCTCCCGCGAAAATTATTTCGACTACCTCGAGCGCCACGTCTTCGCCCCGGCCGGCATGGACGCGAGCGGATTCGACAACCTCGACGATGTCACCCCGAAACTGGCGGTCGGTTATTTCCACGAAGGGCTGTTCTCCAGCGAATGGAGGGCGGACTGGATGAAAATCCCGTTGAAGGGCGGCCCGGCCGGCGGCGGATACTCGAACAATGCCGACTTGTTGCGCTTTGCCAGGGCGCTGCGCGAGGGCAAGCTGGTCCGGCCTGCGACGTTGGCGAAAATGTTCGCCGATGAAGTGCCGGCCGGTCCCGGCGGCTATGCGGCAGGCTTCGGCGACCGTCTCTCCCACGGCCGCCACATTCGCGGGCATGCCGGCGGCATCGAGGGCACGGACGCGAACCTGGCGATGATCTGGGAGAGCAACGCCAACGTCGTACTCACCAGCAACGAAGGGCCGGGGCAGGCGTGGCTGTTCGCCGAACGCATCGCCGACCTGCTCGCCTCCGAGGGCGCCAAGCCCTGAAGGCGCGCGCCGCCTGGCCGATCATTTACTTCTCAACGCAATCCGCTTTGGAGCGAGACCATGGAATTCATCTTCATTCCCCTCATCGTGCTGGCCGCGCCGGTGCTGATCATCCTCATCACGCTCGGCTACCGCGATCGACAGACGCAGGCGCGCTATCGCACCTTGCTGCAACTGGCCGACAAGGGCGTGGAGCTGCCGCCGCAACTGCTCGCGGAATCGCAGCCGGGCGACGTGGAACGACGCCGCGCGCTCGTGCTGATCGGCGGCGGCCTCGGCGTGATGGCGATGTTTCTCGCCTTGCCGGGCCAGTTCGACGGCAACGGCATGCACGTCAGCCAACTCTGGGGCCTCGGCCTGCTGCCGCTGATGACGGGCCTGGGCTATCTGGCGAGCTGGTGGTTGAACCGGCGCGAGCGCGCGCGTGGCTGACAGCGCCGCCGAAGCGCGCGTCGATCGGGCATTGGTGGCACGGGTCCTGCTGGACAGCGACCGGCGCGCGTTCGAGCAACTGATGCGCAGGCATCAGGGCATGGTGCGCGCTCAACTGCGTCGCCTGCTGCACGGCGACGAGGCCGCGGCCGACGACATCGCCCAGGAAGTCTTCCTGCTCGCGTGGCGGAAGCTGGACCAGTTCCGCGGCGATGCGGCATTCCGCACGTGGCTGTATCGCATCGCATGGTCCTGTTTCCTGCAGGCGCAGCGCAGGAAATCGGTGCTCGCCGACGACGCCGACGACGTCGAACCGGCGGCCGCGCCGGCCGAACCCGTCGACCTGCAACTGGACTTCGCGCGCGCGCTGCACCGACTTTCCGAGCCCGAGCAAGCCGTGCTGCTGCACTGCGTGCAACTCGGCCTCAGTCATGAAGAAGCGGCCTTCGTGATGGCCATGCCGCTCGGCACCGTGAAAAGCCATGCGACGCGCGGCAAGGCGAAACTGAAATCGTGGTT
>DASWPR010000534.1:0-10970 GCA_036398455.1 Dokdonella sp. | reverse complement strand
GCGGCGGCTTCGTCGAGCAGGCGCGTGATCGCGACTTCGGTCTCTTCGCGGCGTCCTTCGCCGGCGAATACGGCGGCCAGACGGCCTTCGGCATCGACCAGGGCGATGCTCGGCCACGCCTGGATGCCGTACGCCTGCCAGACGCGGAAGCCGGCATCGTTCGCCACCGCGTGGCGCAGGCGCAGCCGGTTGACCGCGCGCAGCAGCGGCTCGTCGCTGCGCTGGTGCGGATACTTCGGGCAATGCAGGCCGATCACGGCGAGGCCGTCGTGATAGCGGTCTTCGAGCTGGCGCAGGTCCGGCACGACGTTGCAGCAGTTCACCGAGTCGTAGGTCCAGAACCACAGCAGCACGACGCGGCCGCGCTGATCGGCGATGCGCGGCGGCTTGCTGACGTTGACCCAGCCGAGGTCGGCGGGAAATTCCGGCGCCGGCGTGCGCGCGTCCATCAGCGCACTCCCGCGGCGGCGGCCGTCAGGCGGCGGATCATCGCCGCCACGCCCTCGCGGGCGAGCGCGACGACGTGCTCGAAATCCGCCGACGTGCCGTAATAGGGATCCGGCACCTCTTCGGCACCGAGGCCCGCGTGATCGAGGAACAACGCCGCCGTGCTGCCGCCCTGCGCCGGACGCACGCGCTGCGAGGCACGCAGGTTGACCCGATCCATCACCAGCAGATGCTCGTAGCGCTCGAAGTCGCCGCGCTGCAGCTGGCGTGCGCGATGCGCGGCCAGCGGATAGCCGTGCGCCTCGGCGATCGCGATCGCGCGCTCGTCGGCGCGCTGGCCGACGTGGTAGTTCTCGGTACCGGCCGAGGCGATCTCGGCGGCAATGCCGGCGCGCGCGAACTCGACCCGCGCGACACTTTCCACAATGGGAGATCTGCAGATATTGCCCATGCAGATGAAGAGAATTCGCGTCATGGCGAGGCTCCCGCCAGCATCTGCTGCGCACGCGCCAGATCCTCGGCGGTATCGACGCCCGGCGGAAATGCCTCCGGCGCGATGCGTACCGCGATCGCGTAGCCGTGTTCGAGCGCACGCAGCTGCTCGAGCGACTCCAGCTGTTCCAGCGGCGTGCGCGGCAGTCGCGTGAAGCTGCGCAGGAATCCGGCGCGGTAGGCGTAGATGCCGATATGACGCAGGAATGGCTGCCCGACCGGCAGTTGCGCGCGCTCGCCTTGAAACGCATCGCGCGGCCACGGCAGCGGCGCGCGGCTGAAATACAGCGCACGCCCGGCGACGTCGCGCACCAGTTTCACGCAATTCGGATCGAACAGTTCATCCACCGACCGCAGCGGCGTCGCCAGGGTCGCCATCGGCGCCACGTCCCCGGCGAGTGCCATCGCGACGGCGCGGATGCCGCTGGCCGGCGCGAGCGGTTCGTCGCCCTGCAGGTTCACCACGATTGCCTCGTCCGGCCAGCGCAGTCGGTCAGCCACTTCGGCCAGGCGGTCGCTGCCGGACGCGTGGTCGGCGCCGGTCAGCACGACGCGCACGTCGCTGCCGGCGAGCGCCGCCTCGATGCGCGCATCGTCGGTGGCGACCACCACATCGCTCGCTCCGGCCGCGCGCGCGCGGCGTGCGACATGCACGATCATCGGCTCGCCCGCCAGCGCCAGCAGCGGCTTGCCGGGCAGGCGCGTGGAGCCGTAGCGGGCGGGAATCGCAACGATGAACGGCGGCGTGGAGAGAGACATCGAATTCACGAAGCACGGGAGTGACCGCAGCGTAGCGACCCGTCGTGATCGGGACAAGAAACCTGTCGCGCACCGCCTGTCGAGCCCGCTGCGACGAGCGGTGAATGTTAAGATGGCCTCCGCCTTGCGCCTTCGCCGCCTCCGCCTCCCTTCGTGAATCCGTCCGTCTCCGCGGCCGCACCCGCGTCGCTGCCGCTGCGCGCGATCGTGATGATGGTCGCCAGCGCCTGCTGCTTCGGCGCGATGGCGGTCGTGGTGCGGCTGCTTTCGGCGCACCTGCATGCGTTCGAGATCGCGTTCTTCCGGAGTTTCTTCGGCGCCCTGTTCGCCCTGCTCCTGCTGCGTGGACGCGGCGTGCAGACGCTGCGCACGAACCGCCTCGGCTTCTACGTGCTGCGCTGCGCGATCGGCACCTTGTCGATGCTGTCCGCGTTCTGGGCGATCGCGCACCTGCCGCTGGCGCAGGCGATCGCGCTGTCGTACTCGTCGCCGCTGTTCGTCACCATCGGCGCGGTGCTGTTCCTCGGCGAAGTCGTGCGCCTGCGCCGCTGGAGCGCCGTGATCGCCGGCTTCGTCGGCGTGCTGGTGATCATGCGTCCGGGCACGGACGGTTTCACCGCCGCCAGCCTGGTCGCGCTGTTCTCGGCCGCGATGACCGGCACCGTCACGATCAGCATCAAGTACCTCTCGCGCAGCGACCCGGCCGACACGATCGTGCTGCTGACCACCCTGCTGTGGGTGCCGCTGTCGCTGCCGGCCGCCGTGCTCGTGTGGCAATGGCCCGCCGCCAACCTGTGGCCGTGGCTGATCCTCTCCGGCGCGCTCGGCACCGGCGGCCAGTACTGCTGGACGCACGCGCTGAAGATCGCCGACGCGTCGACACTGGCACCCTTCAGCTATCTTCAGCTGGTCATCGTCACGCTGCTGGCCTGGCTGGTGTTCGGCGAGTCGCTGACGGTGCATACCGCGATGGGCGCGGCGATCGTGATCGGCGCGAGTCTGTACATCGCGCGGCGCGAGGCGCGGCTGGCGCGCGAGCATCGCGCAAAACTCACACGCATGGTCGCAGAGCCGCCGGCCTGACGGGAACCACCGATGCGCCCATCGCACACCGCTGTACAGATCCGCCCCGCCACACCGGACGATGCCGACGCGCTCTGGACCCTCTTCCACGCGGTCGTCGCCGCGGGCGACACCTACGTGTTCGCGCCCGACACACCGCGCGAAGAAGCGCTGGCCTACTGGTATGGCAAAGGCATCGCCACCTTCGTCGCGGTCGAGGACGCGTGCGTGCTCGGCATGTACAAGCTCGTCGCCAACCAGCGCGACCTCGGCTCGCACGTCGGCAACGCCTCGTTCATGATCGCCCCCGGCGCGCACGGCAAGGGCATCGGCAAGGCGCTCGGCCAACATTGCATCGACGAGGCGCGACGACGCGGTTTTCGCGCATTGCAGTTCAATTTCGTCGTCAGCACGAACACGGCTGCCGTCGCGTTGTGGAAGAAGCTCGGCTTCGCGATCGTCGGCACGCTGCCGCTGGCGTTCCGGCACGCGACGCTGGGGTATGTCGATGTGTACGTGATGTATCGAGGGCTGGATGCGGCAGGCCCGACCAGCGACGGCGAAGGCTCCGCGTAGAGACGCGAGATTCCTTTATTGCGGATCGCCCTCCGCGTCGTCGGCGCGCGCGATCACCGCGTCCGAATCCTGCCCCAGCGTCGGCGCCGCGAACGGCGCGGGTCCCGGCGTCCGGCTGAACTGGATCGGCCGCGTCAAGCCGCGGTAGCCGCCGACGCGCGGGTGCTGGAATGTCGTCACCATGTCCTCGGCCAGCACTTGCGGATGCTCGAACATGTCCTCGACGCGACGCGCCGCCGCGCACGGCACCTCGTCGCCGAACAGCGCTTCCCATTCGGTCGCGCTGCGCGCCAGCAGGGCCGTGCGCAGGCGCGGCACGATCTGCGCGGCCTGTTGCGCACGCTTGCGCACGCTGTCATAGCGCGAATCGTCGATCAGCTCGGACAGGCCGACCTTCTCGCACAGCGCCTTCCAGAACCGCGGCGTATTCGCCGAGAGATAGAGGTGCCCCTCGCGTGCCGGATGGATGCCGGTGACGCCGCCGGAATGCATGTCGCGCCCGACATCCAGGGGCTCGCCGTCGGCCCAGATCATGCGCGCCGACTGCATCGTCAACGCGCTGCGCAGCAGCGACACGCCGACCACCTGGCCGCGCCCGCTGCGTTCGCGTTCGTACAAGGCCGACGACACGCCAGCCGCCAGCAGCGCCGCCGCGTAGTAGTCGACGACGGAACCGTAGATGATTTCCGGCGCGCCGCCGCGCCTGCCCTGCAGCACGCACATGCCGGTCATCGTCTGCAGGACCTGGTCGTAGCCGGCCTTGTCCTTCATCGGCCCGCTTTCGCCGTAACCGGTGACGGCGCAATAGATCAGGCGCGGGTTGATCAGACAGAGCCGTTCGGCGTCGATGCCGAGGCGCTTCGGCACGGACGGCCGGAAGTTGTGCACCAGCACGTCCGCATCGCGCACCAGTCGCAGCAGATCGGCGAGGCCGCGCGGCGTCTTCAGGTCCAGCACCACGCCGAGCTTGCTGCGGTTGACGCCGAGAAACGCGCGACTTTCCGTCTCCAGCGTCGACGGGTACTTGCGCAGGTTGTCGCCGTCGGGCGGCTCGATCTTGATCACCTCGGCGCCCTGGTCGGCCAGCATCGTGCAGCCGTAGGGTCCGGCGATATAGGCGCTCAGATCGAGCACGCGTATGCCGCTGAGCGGTCCGCTCGGACCGGATCGTGCCGCCAGGCTGAAAGCGCTAGTCATTCCAGGAAGGTCCTGCGTCCCAATGGGCAAGTCTGCGGCGCGAGCGTGCAAAGAAACACCGCGGGTCCGTAGCTTCAGGAACCACAAATTCTTGCTTGATGGCGGCGCCGCGCTGAATGTCGATGGCCGCCTCAATCCGGCAGGGCCGGCGAATCGGGCGCGAGCGACAGCCAGGTGAGACGCCAGTCGCCATGCTCGCGGCCCCCGGCGCGGTAGTACGGCAGAAACAGCAACGCCGGCCGATAACCGAGTCGCATGCGTATCGCCGGACCTGCTTCCTCCGGCGCAGGCGCGAGTACATCGATCCAGTCGGCGGCGGGTGCCGCAGGCAGCCGAATCGTCTCTTCGGTCTTGAAGCCATCGATCAGCCCGGTCGCGTAGACCAGCGGGCCGCGCGTGATCGCAGCGTACTCGTAGCGCAGCACCTGCTGATGAACCGGCGAGCCGTCGGGTGCGCGCGACTCCTGCGTGTTCCGGTTAAGCCTTCGATGCAGCTGTACCGGCATCGGAAAATCCAGCGCGATCCGGTCGCCGGCCCGCCACGTGCGGTCGATCGCCAGATAGGTTCCGGGCACGACTGCGGCGGCGACCTCGACGCCGTTGAGCGTGACCGCAGCGCCGTGCGCCCACGCCGGGATGCGCAGCGAAATGGTGAAGTGCGCGACCTGCTCCGGCGTCACCCGAATGGTGACCGCGCCATCGAACGGGTACGCCGTGGACTGCTCGAGGCGCACGCCTCGCGCCTGCGGCAGCGTGAAGCACGCCGTGCCTGGACCGTACAGATTGACGCGAAGATGGCTGTCCGGCCCCTGCGTGCACGCGATCGCCGGCAATTCCTCCAACGCCATCGCACCGCTCGATTTGCAGCAGCGCCAGTACGTCGTGTGCACGCGCTGGCCGTTCGGAAACGAGTAGTAGCACCAGTCCTCGCCGTCCGCTGCCTGCGCCCCGAGCAGGTCGTTGTAGGCGCTGCGCTCGATTTCCTCGGCGTATTTCGCTTCGCCGCTGATCGCGAGCAGCTCGCGATTGAGCTGGATCCAGGCCAGCGTCGAGCAGGTTTCGACATAGCCCTGCGGGCTGAAGACGCCGGCGGGATTGAATACTTCGCGCGAACGATGCGCGACGCCGCCCCAAGGTCCGCCGCCGAGCGACAGATGATGCTCGCGGATGCTTTGCCAAAGCCGCTCGACCGCCTGCAGGTACACCGCATCGCCGGTGGCGCGATGCAGCTTGGCCAGGCCGACCAGATTCCACGCAAGCTGATACGCCTTGCCGGTCGCGATCTCCGACGCATCGCTGCCGGCAAGGGCTTTCGAAAGCAAGGCGAGATCGGGATTGCGATCGGCCTGGCGCAGGATCAGCAGCGCAAGCTCCAGATAGCGCCGGCCGCCCACCGCGAAATGCAGCTCGATCGCCGCATCCATCAGCACCGTGGCCGAGAGCCCGTGATGATTGCCGAGCTCGGTGATGTCGATGCCGTCGTCGTCGAGCGTGCGCCAGCACAAGTCGCCGATCCGCCGCGCGGCATCCAGATAGCGTGGCCCGTGCAAGTGCCGATGGACTTCGAGCAGGCCGAGGATCAGATAGCAGTGCGTCCAGATATCCCAGGTCCGCACGCTCGGCGCACCGTCCCAGCTGCGCGGCTTCGGCGGCTGCCGCTGCATGAAGCGGCGCTCCGGCGCGTACGTGCCGAGATAGCCGTCGGCCTCCTGCCGGTCGACCAGATAGTCCGCGACGCGGCGGACGCGAGCCTCGAGCTGCGCATCGCGCGTGCGCGCGGCTGCCTTCGCGGCGGCGTAAAGCCACTTGCCGGCGTGTTCGCCATACCAGTCGCCTTCGCGGTTCGCGTTCACGCGATCGGCGCTGAAGATCGCAATCGGCGGGCTGCCTTCGTCGACGATGAAATGCATCAGGCGGCCGCGCAGATTCGCCGCCAGCGCCTCGCCGAGCACGCCGCCGAGCCGGACACCGGAGGGCGGCGACGCCATTTCGCCGCTAGCCTGCATCGACGACGCAGCGAAAACCAATCGCGCCCGAGCGGTCCTTGCCGGGCGCCATCAGCAGATATTTGCCGTGCTGATCGAGCCGGTAGGCGGCCGGGAAATACCAGTGCGAGGTCTGCGGCTGGTACGCGCTTGCACCCCGCAGCACCGCTGCGCGCGTATGTTCGTCGACGTACTCGTCGGTCCACTGCCAGACGTTGCCGACCAGGTCCAGCACGCCGAACGGACTGGCGCCTTGCGGGTGCGCATCGATGTCGTCCGGCGGCAGCAGATCGCGTCCGCGATTCGGCGCCGGCACCGCGTCGTCGCGCCAGCTGTCGCCCCAGGGGTAGCGGCGGCCATCGCTGCCTTGCGCGGCGTACTGCCATTCCCATTCGTGCGGCAGGCGCTTGCCGGCCCAGCGCGCGTAGGCGCGCGCATCCTCGAGCGAGACCCAGGTCACCGGCTTGTTCTCCCAACCGGGCCGCGGCGCGCCGTCCTGCCAGTCGCGCAGGAAATGGTGGCCGTCGCGCGGCTGGTACTGCGTCGCGTCGACGAAGGCCTTGAAGCGGGCGTTGCTGACCGGATACCGGTCGATGAAGAACGCATCCATGCGCAGGCGCTGGCGATGCTGGCGTCGCGGCGTGCTCTCCCACGGACACTGCACGTCGAGGCCCGCCCAGGTCTGTCCTTCGATCTCGACGCCGCCGACGATGAAATCGAACTCGCCGGCCGGAATCGCCAGCATGTCCTGCGGCGCACTCGACGCCGCCGGCGTGCACGCGATCGGCACGAGCTGCTGCGTCAGTGCATGCCACGTGCTCGACAGCGACGCCAACGGCACCCGCGCCAGCTCGCGCATGCGCGCGAGGAAGGGCTCGAGCTCATCGACGTCCGCGCCGGGTGCGACCGCGAGCAGCGCGCCGAAGCCGCGCGCTTCCAGGCGCAACTCGAATGCCGCGCTGTCATGGATGAGTCGCGGCGTCAGCGCGACGCCGTTCCAGACATCGAAGTAGCGCGTTCCTTCGAGGTGCGCGACCTCGATCTGCTCGCCGCCGACGTCGTATTCGTTGCGGTTGACGATCGTCCACAGGCACAGACCCTCGTGCGGAAACCGGCTCGCGAATACGCCGGCCTGCAAGGTCCGCACGTATGGCCGCCAATGGGCGCTGACCATCAGCGCCGCGAACCGGCGTTCGATCGTGGCGATGCGGCGCAGCGTTTCGGCGTCGCGCGGCGTCAGCGCGTTCCACACGCCCCAGACGTTTTCCCAGGCGTTGTAGCCGATGCCGTTGAAGAAGATGTACTGCAGATCGTTGGTGCGCTCGCGCGCCCAGCGGTTCTCGACATTGATCATGTGGCGCGGCTCGAGCCATTTCCATTTCGCGACCGCCGGAATCACCTCGGCGGGCACCTTCTTGCCCCAGCTCTGCACATTCCAGATCAGCGCTTCCTCGGCCGAGATCGTCGATTCCGGCTGCAGCACCACCGCATGGCCGAGCGCGTCGCAGGCGTCGAAGAACGCGCGCGGCACGCCGTTGTAAGTGTCGCCGTTGATGCCGTCCGCGCCGACCGCCGCGACCAGTTCGGCGATCGCCTGCCAGTCGTGCTGCGAGTGCCGGCGCGTACCGTTGTCCCACGGCATCGTCGGCAGGAACACCTTGACGCCGCGGCGGTGGAAATCGTCGATCGCGCCGCGCAGCCCGTCGATGCCGCCCGGCAGGTCGCGCGCAAGATCGAACTGATTGCGGTCGTCGATACCGATGTTCGGATACACGTACCAGATCAGTACGCTGTCGATGCCGCCGTAACGGGCGATCAGGTCGTCCAGGTAGCGGTCGACCGTGTAGCAGCCGGCAACCGGATCATAGAAATAGCGGTCCTCGACCATCATCTGCGCGTGCACGAAATTGCGCTGCGCCCATTGCAGTTCGGGGCGGCGGTAGTTCGCATCGTCGTAGCCGATGCGGATCAGGTGCTCGCGCCGCCAGTCCTGCAGCTCGCTGATCCAGTCGTCGGCACTGCCATTCGCATCGATCGTCCAATGGCCGATCTCGGCAAACGGCCAGCCCGGCGCCTTGCCCGGCGTCGGCAGGTAGCGGCCGGTGGTGACGTGCGAGAACTTGTATTCCGAGCGCACGGGCGCCTTCGGTTCGCGAGGATCGGACGATTCGTCGGTCGGACGCTGGTTCATGGGCGCTACGTTGAGGGAAGAGTGGACGGTCAGGCAAGACCGCAATACGCGGCGAGCCCGTCGAGCGCGCGCTGGTCATGCGCGGCTCCCTCATTCGCGCACGACCGTTGCAGCAGGGCCGCGACCTCGGCGCGCGCCGGAATGCTCGATTGCGCACCGGGCCGCGTACAGGCGAGCGCGGAGGCGGCGCAGGCTTCGCGCAACGCCGGCGCGATTGCATCGCCGCGCCCCAGCGCGGCGACCAGCGCGCCGCAGAACGTATCGCCTGCGGCGGTGGTGTCGACCGCGTCGACCGCGAACGCAGGCTGCAGCACGATGCGGCCGTCGGCCCGCGCACAGCAGCCGCGTTCGCCGAGGGTCACGATCACGCAGGCAACGTCGATGCACGCGAGAGCGCTGGCGATATCGCCGCTGCAGCCGCTGATCGCGGCCAGTTCGCCTTCGTTGACTATCAGGACGTCGACGACGGCCAGCAGCCCGGCCGGCAACGCGCGTGCCGGCGCGGCATTCAGCACCACGCCGACGCCCGCCGCGCGCGCCGCGCGCGCATACGCCAGAACGCTGTCGATCGGCGTCTCCAGCTGCAACAGCAGGTGGCCGATGCCGTCGAGCGCGGGCAGATCGGCCGGACGCAGCGCCGCGTTCGCGCCGGGCGCGACCGTGATCGCGTTCTCGGCCCGATCGGACACGCACACGAACGCCATGCCCGTCGCGCAATCGGCCACGCGCACGAGGTGCAGCGCGACGCCTGCGCCGTGCAGCGAATCTTCGATGGGGACCGCGAACGCGTCGTCGCCGAGCGCGAGCAGCATCTGCGTCGACGCCCCGCCCGCGCGCGCGCAGGCAACCGCCTGATTGGCGCCCTTGCCGCCCGGGAACATGCGCGCCTCGCCGCCGAGCACGGTCTCGCCCGGCGCCGGTACGTGCGGCGCGCGTACGACGAAGTCGAGATTGGCGGAGCCCGCGACGAGGATCGAGCAGCATGCGGCCATATTCATTGCAAGGCCTGATAGACGAGGTTGTAGAACGGCACGCTCAGCTTCGGCAGATCCTTGCGGCCTTCGTGTGGCAGGTGCTGCAGCAGCAGGATCGCGACGAGCTGCTCCTGGCGGTCGATCGTGTAATAGGTCGACGCCGCGCCGGACCAACCGAATGCTCCCGGCGACCCGAGGCGGCCGCGACGCGCGACATCAAGGACGACCGAGCCGCCGAGACCGAAGCCTTCGGCTTCACTGAACGAGGTCACCGGCGGATCGAACTGGGTCAGCTGATTCTGCATCATCAGATCCACGCTCTTGCGGCCCAGGATCGATGCGCCATCGAGGGTTCCGCCATCGAGCAGCATCTGGCAGAAGCGCAGGTAGTCGCCCGCGGTCGAATACAGGCCGCCCGCGCCACTCGAATAGGCGTTCAGGCGTTCGCCGGGATGCGCCGCCGAGGGGCCCTCGGCGAGCACGAGATGTCCTTGCGCATCCATCGCGCTGATGTCGGCGATGCGGCCGCGCTGGTCCGGCGGCACCATGAACCCGGTATCGCGCATGCGCAGCGGTTCGAAGATGCGTTGCTGCAGGAATGCGTCGAACGGCATGCGCGCGACGACTTCGATCAACCGGCTGAGCACCTCGATCTGTACGCCGTCGTAGCGAAAGCGCGTGCCCGGCTGCGCGGCCAGCGGTACGCGGGCGAGGCGCGCCGCATAACCGTGCAGGTCCGCGGCAGCGTGCGGATCGGCGCGTTCGAGCAGCTGCGTCGCAACTTCCTCGCCGGCAGCGCCGGTGGCGAAACCGGCGGTGTGCGTCAGCAATTGGCGGATCGTGATCGGCCGCGTCGCCGGACTCAGCTGCGGCGCGTCGGCGCTGCCGCCGGCGAGCACCTGCATCGCCGAGAACTCGGGCAGATAGTTCGCAATGGGATCGTCGAGCGCAAGCCTGCCCTCCTCCATCAGGATCAGCGCCGCCACCGAGGTCACGGTCTTGCTCATCGAATAGATGCGGAAGATGGCGTCGGTCGTCATCGGCTCGGCACGCGCGAGATCGCGATGGCCGAAGGCACGCAGCTCGACGACCTCGCCGTGGCGGGCAACGAGCGCCACGGCGCCGAGGTAGCCATGCGCGTCGGTCGCTTCGCGCAGGAAGCGGTCCAGACGCTGCAGGCGCTGCGTCGAGAAACCTTGCACCCCCGTTTGCGCAGGCGCGTGCGCTGCGGCCGTCGCTGGCGGCACGGCCGCAGCGACGGCGAACAGCGGCGCCAGCAGGAAGATC
>DASWPR010000533.1:0-5248 GCA_036398455.1 Dokdonella sp. | reverse complement strand
CGCGTCCGACGATCATGCATGGACCGAGGCGGCGACCTTTGCCGAACGCGCCAAGGTTGCCGGCGACCTGGCATCCGCACGCTCGCGCGAGCAGCGTGCGGAGGCTGCGACCGCGGAAATCGAACGCAGCCTGGATACGCTGAAAGCCCAATGGTCGGCGGGAGGTGTGCGATGAACCTGCGTCAACAGGCTCTTGCTTCGGTATTCGCACTGACCGCGCTGTGCAGCGCCTGCGCCACGGTGCCGGCGGCGCCGCCGCCGGATATCGTGCGCCTGCAGAATGAGCTGGATCGTCTGCATACCGATCCGCGCATCGCCAGCAACGCCGGCGATGAACTGTCCAACGCGGACGCCGCCGTTGCCACGCTTTCACGCAATGCGCGCGCGCTCGACGCGCGCGCCTACCAGCAGGGCGTCTATATCGCCGGCAAACTCATCGATATCGCGCAGGCGAGCGCGCTGGCACGCTATGCCGAACAGCGTGGCGTGCAGCTCGGTGCCGAACGCGAACGCCTGCTCGCACGCGCCGGTGCCACCAGCGCGCCACTCGCCTCGCAAACCGTGCCGACTCCGCTGGTGCGCAGCGCCAACGGCGAGCCGGTGGTGCCGGCGCGCGCGGAACTCGAAACGATGCAAGGCGAACTCGGCGGCCTCGAATCGCGGGTCGACGAGCGCGGCCTCGTCGTCCGCCTGGGTGACTTCATGTTCGAACCCGGCCAGCCGGAGCTGACGCCGACGGCCGAACGTTCGCTCGATTCGCTCGCGCGCGCGATGCGCGTGAAGCCCGATACCCAGGCCAGTATCGCGGCCTATGGCCCGAACGGCGACAGGACCGCGCGCGCGGTGACCGTGAGGGACTACCTCAACGCGCGCGGAGTCGATCTCGCCCGTCTCGACCTGCGCGGCGCCGCCCGCAGTACGGGCGCAGGCGCCGATGCGCGCGTCGAGATCGTGGTCTGGCCGAGCTATCGATAGTCAGCTGTCGATATCCGTAGAACGGCCGTTGCCCGGCATTTCGCCGGGCAGCGAGCCGCTTTCGAGGGCGGCGTACCAGCGCACGACCGCAGCGGGAAGCAGCGGACGCGGATCGATGCCGACCGAGCGATACGCATCGAGCGCTGCGCGAAGCTCGCGCGCGGGCGCGTCGGCGCCGATGCCGCCCTGATTGTGTTCGGCATATTCGATCGCCTCGACCATGCGCGCCGACCAGCCGAACAGGCGATCCTGGCGTTCGCGCAGCACGGATGACAGCCAGCTCGCGGGCAACTCATGTGCGAAGGCGTTTTGCTGCGCATCGGCGCGCGCGGCATCCACGGCCTCCTCGATGACGCCGCGAAACCATTCTGTGTGGCCGGCTGCGCTCACGGGCACGATCAACGGCGCGGGTGCCTGGTGAAAGCGGAATGCGGCGTGCAGCTCATGCTCCATCCGCCGCGCGTGTGCGACGCGCCCGGTCTTCACCAGGATCCCGCGATCGAGATCGAAGAACTCGAAGAAGCGCGGATGCAGGGTGCGCAGGCGCTGCAGCGGATCGCGCGAAAAGCCGATCTTGAACAGGCTGTCGTCGCGGCAGCCGACGATGTAGAGATAGGCCTGGCCGCGCGCGAGCGTGCGCGGGATGCCGGCCTCTCCGGTGATCTCATCTGATCCGTCCGCGCCGGCCAGTGGCCTTCGTCGCGGATCGGTGTGCGCTGGCGGGGTTCCCTTCATCGGCTTCTCGTTGAATACGCCCGGCCTTGCGCAACGGCCCGTCGGAGCGGGTGTGGACGCCCGCCAGATTCGTCTGCGTCGATGGTAGCCGCGATCGGCTCGACCTGTTCCCGGGCAGCACGGGCTACCGTTCATGCTGGCCCACGCACAGTGGGGAGATGCGAACCTCCCGCCATCCAGCGTTGCCGTGTGTCAGCGATGCAGACCCTGCCGCGGCGCTCGTTGCAGCCTCGCGCGGCCCCGTCGCGCGCCGGTTTGCGTTATCCGCCGCGATCGTGCTTTTGCTCGGCGGCCTGGCCTTGCTATGGCTGGCGACGCCGCTGCACGACTGGGTCGATGTCGCGCATCTCGTCGCTGCGCTGAATCGCTTCGGCGACTCGGCCTGGGCGCCGTTGCTGCTGCTCGCCGCCTACCTCGTCGGCGGACTCGTGCTGTTCCCGGTCAATGTGCTGATCGCGGTGACGGTGCTGGTGTTCGGTCCGCTGCTCGGCAGCGTCTATGCCCTGGTCGGTGCGCTGGCGAGTGCGGTGCTGCTCTACGAAATCGGCCGCGGCCTTCGCCAGGGCGCGCTGCGCAGTCGGCTGACTCCGCGTCTGCGCCTGCTCGGCGCGCGCATCGCGCGGCGCGGGCTGCCGGCGATCGTGTTCGTGCGCGTCGTGCCGCTGGCACCGTACAGCGTCGTCAATCTCGTTGCCGGCGCTGCACGCATCCGCCGCCGTGACTACGTGTTCGGCACGGCCCTCGGCATGCTGCCCGGCATCGCCGTCAATGCACTGTTCGTCGATCGTATCCTCGCGCTGATCGAACGGCCGCAAGGGTCGACCCTGTGCGCATTCGTCCTGGCGCTCGCCCTCGCCCTCGCTCTGCTGTATGCGCTGCGCCGGCGCATGGCCCGGCTCATGCGCGGCGGCCAACCGGCATGAGCGCGATGACCGTCGTCGCTTCCTACAACACGCACGGCGGCGTCGGCCTCGATCGCCGCTACGCGCCGCAGCGCATTGCCGGCGTGCTGGCCGAACTCGGCGCCGACATCGTCGCGCTGCAGGAGCTTCAGGCGCGCGATGCCGGACTCGACATGCTCGCCTTGCTCGGCGACGCGACGGGCTACCACGCGATTGCGGGGCCGACCCTGCGCTCGGCCGACGGCCACTTCGGCAACGGGCTGCTGAGCCGCCATCCGATCGTCTCGACGCAAGCCATCGCGCTCGCGGTGGGGCGGCGCGAGCCGCGCGGTGCGATCGATGCGGTGATCGATTGCGACGGTACGCATGTTCGCGTCATCGCGACGCATCTGGGGCTCGCGCGCGGCGAGCGCCGCGAGCAGGTCGCGCGGCTGCTCGACGCGATCCGCAGCGGTCCCGTGCTGCCGACCGTGCTGCTCGGCGATCTCAACGAATGGCTGCTGCGCGGCCGCGCACTGCAGGCGCTGCAGGCGCACTTCGGCGAAGCGCCGGCGCGCGCGACGTTTCCTTCCATGCTGCCGCTGCTGGCGCTGGATCGCATCTGGATGGCGCCGCCGCATCGGCTGCGTCGCGTGCGCGCACACCGCAGCCGTCTCGCCCGCATCGCTTCGGATCATCTTCCATTGCTCGCCGACATCCACTGGGAGGCCACCGATGCCGACATCGCCGCATGAACCGCGGATGCGACGCCCGCGCCCGATACCGCGCTGGCCCGGCGCGCTGATGTACGCCGCACTGCTGCTGCTCGGCGCCTGCTCGTCGCTGCGCAGCGACTACGTCAAGCGGCGCTCCGTCGCGCTGACGCCGCCGGCGGCGGCGCCGAACGTGCGCTACGCCGAGTCGCGCGTCGCTTCGCATGGCGACCAGTCCGGCTTTCGCCTGCTGGCGGACAACAACGACGCGCTGATGAGCCGGGTCACCCTGGCCGATCACGCAACGCATTCGATCGACCTGCAGTACTACATCTTCGACAACGACGCGACCGGCCGCCTGATGATGCAGCGCCTGCTCGCGGCGGCGGATCGCGGCGTGCGCGTGCGCCTGCTGGTCGACGACCTCGATGTCGACGACGCCGCGCCGATGTTCGATGCGCTCGATGCGCACGCCAATATCGAAGTCCGCCTGTTCAATCCGTTCAACACGCGCAATCCGTCCCTGCTGTCGAAGGCCGGGCAGTTCCTGCTCGACTTCCGCCGCCTCAACCGGCGCATGCACAACAAGGCGTTCATCGTCGACAACGCGGTGGCGATCGTCGGCGGGCGCAATATCGGCGATGCGTATTTCAGCAATGGCGAGAACACGCACTTTCGCGACCTCGATGTGATCGCGATCGGCCCGGTCGTGACCGCGGCATCGCGCGCCTTCGACGCGTACTGGAACGACGAGGCGGCCTTTCCGGTGACCGCGTTCGCAACCACGCAGGCGACGCCGGAAGCGCTGGCGCAGCTGCGCACCCGTCTGGACAAGTCCGCGCGCGCGCTCGCGCGGTCGGACTATGCGGCGGCGCTGACCGGTTCGCTGCCGGGCGGCGAGGGCGTCGAGCGGCCCGGGCAGTGGCTGTGGGGCGATGCGGTGATGGTGGCGGACGAGCCGGAGAAGATCGAACCGGGGCGCCACGATCCGCGCTTGCGCATCGGCCCGCAGGTGAAGGCGACGATCGACAAGGCCGAGCACGAAGTGCTGCTGGTGTCGCCGTATTTCGTGCCGACCGACGACGGCGTGCGCTACCTCGGCACGCTCGCGCAGCGTGGGGTGAAAGTGAAGGTGCTGACCAACTCGCTCGCCGCCACCGACGAGCCGATGGTGCATGCAGGCTACGCGCGCCGCCGCCGCGACCTGCTGCGCGGCGGCATCGAGCTGCACGAACTGCAGCCGCTGGTGCCGCAACAGCCTTCCGCGCATGGGCGCTCGTCCGGCGTCAGTTTGCACGCCAAGGCGATCGTGGTCGATCGCCACTACGTGTTCGTCGGCTCGATGAACATGGATCTGCGCTCGAAGCTGCTGAATACCGAAATGGGCGTGATCGTCGACAGCCCGGCGCTGGCCGAGGCGACGGCAGGCTTCTTCGACGAGGCGATCAAGCCGGACAATGCGTTCCAGGTCGTGCTGCGCAAATCCGCGAGTGGCCGCGTGACCGGCCTGCAATGGGAATCGCAAGGCAGCGACGGCACCGCGCACGTGGTCGATCACGAGCCGGACGTATCGGCGCTGCGCCGCTTCGAAGTCGATCTGCTGCGCGTGCTGCCGATCGACGGGTTGCTCTAGCATGCGCCGTTCACCGGGGAGCGCTGGCAGGAAGCGCGGTACTGCCGTGCCGGCGGCGCGTCGGCAAGGCGCGGCGCGGCTGGTCCACGCCGACGAAGCGGACTTGAGCATCGTGCGTCGGCGCGCGGGTCGCGGCTTCGTCTATCTCGATGCGTCCGGCCGGCGCGTACGCGACGACAAGACATTGGCGCGCATCCGTTCGCTCGCCATACCGCCGGCCTACGTCGACGTGCGCATCTGCCGTCTGCCCAACGGCCATCTGCAGGCGATCGGTCGCGATGCGCGCCGGCGCAAGCAGTATCGCTATCACC
>DASWPR010000532.1:0-5183 GCA_036398455.1 Dokdonella sp. | reverse complement strand
CTGTTCGATGTCGAGCAGAATTCTCTCGATGCCGCCACGCGCATGTACACCTCGTTGTTCGGCAACGTAGTGCGCGCGCAGACGGAGATGCTGCGCTTTCTCAGCGCGCGCTTCGCCAAGGACGCGCTGATGCTGGAACAGTTCGGCGCCTGCAAGGGGCCGGCCGATGTCGCGCAGCTGCAGGTGAAGCTGGGTTCGGACGTGATCACGGACTATTTCGCCGAGACGCAGCGCCTGGTCGGCCTGTTCGAACGCGCTGCCGGCGAGAACCTGGCGCAGGCGTCCTGAGCGCCGATGGCGGAGGAGGAACCCCATGCGCGACATCCTGGCGTACTCGGCCAATTTCCGTTCGTGGAGCGGCAGCGTCGCCTACGCGGCGGATCTCGCGGCCCGGCTCGACGGGGCGCTGACCGGCGTCTACGTCTATCCATCGCCGCTGTACATGCTGCCGCCGTACGGATCGGCGGATCTGCTCGAGGCGATCCTGGAGAGTGCGCGCGACATCGAACAGACTGCGCATGCGTCGGAGGAAACGTTTCTTACCTGGACACGAACCATCGGCGTGCGACAGGCGAACTGGCAGGTTGCCGAAGGGCAGCTGCCGCAGACGCTGGCGCACATCGGCAACTGGCACGACGTACTGGTGCTCGAACGCGATCCGGGCCTGCCGTGGGGTTCACCGTCGAGCCTCGGCGAGATCGTGCTCGGGGCGCGGCTGCCTTGCATCGTGGTCCCCGCGGGGCTGCGCGAAGCGCGGCTGGATCGCATCGCACTCGCGTGGAACGGCACGGCGGAAGCGCTGCGCGCGATCCACGCGGCGCTGCCGCTGCTGCTGCATGCCAAGCAGGTTTTCCTGCTCAACGGGGAGCCGCGCGAAATGGATGTCGAAATCGGCTGGAAGCCGCCGTTCGATATCGACACCTACCTCGGGCGCCATTCGGTCAAGGCCGAACGCATCGAGATCGATGCCGGCGACGAGCGCGCCGGCGAAGCGCTGCTCGACGCCGCGAACGGTGCCGAGGCCAACCTGCTCGTGATGGGCGCATACGGCAGAAGCCGTTTCAGCGAATGGGCATTCGGTGGCGCGACGCGCACGATCCTGCGCGACGCATCGCTGCCGGTCTTCCTGCGGAACTAGAACGGGTTTGCGAGAAACGGAGAGAACCGATGGATTTGTCGAATCAGACATTGCTGCTGCTGGTCGTGCTGCTGCTCACGCCGGTCGTCATGGTGGCCATCATCAACTTGATCTTCCGCCCGCGCAGCGGCATTGCCAGGGGCCTTGGCGGCGCCCTGTTCATCGGCCTGTGCTGGGTCGCGACGATCGCGCTGATCGTGCAGAAAGTTTCCGACTAGCACGCGCCGCGGGTCCTGCCCGCAATCGTCGGGTGCTCATGCGGCCACCAGCGCCGCTGCGTGCGATGCGGCCATCCATTCCTCGTTGGTCGGTTCCACCGCGACCCTGACGCGGCTGACCGCCGTCGATATGACCGCCTCGTTGCGCGTGTTGGCGCCTTCGTCGAGCTCGATGCCGAGATAGCCGAGGTCGCGGCACACGCGTGCGCGGATCGTCGCATTGTGTTCGCCGATGCCCGCCGTGAACGCGAGCAGGTCGATGCCGCCGAGCACCGCGACCAGTGCGCCGATCTCGCGCACGATGCGCCGCACGTACAGCGCGAGCGCTGCGCGGATGCGCTCGCCCGCTTCGTCGTTGCCGGATTCGCGCGCGAGCAGCACGTTCGGGTCCGACGACACGCCGGAAAGACCGAGCAGGCCCGATTCGTGATAGAGCAGGTGGCCGACCTGTTCCGGCGTCAGCTTCTCCACGTCCATCAGATAGATGATCGCACCGGGATCGAGCGAGCCGCAGCGCGTGCCCATCATCAAGCCGTCGAGCGCGGAAAACCCCATCGTGGTGGCGACGCTGCGCAGGTCGCGCAGCGCACACAGGCTGGCGCCGCTGCCGAGGTGGGCGAGCACGGCGCGGCCGCGTGCCGCATCGCCGTGGCGTTCGGGCAGGGCGATCGACAGGTATTCGTAGGACAGGCCATGGAAGCCATAGCGGCGGATGCCGCGTTCCCACGCCGCCCACGACAGCGGCAGCATCTGTTCGACTTGCGGCAGCGTGTGATGGAACGCGGTATCGAAGCAGGCGATCTGCGGCAATTCCGCACGCGTCTGCAGCAGCGTTTCGATCGCCTCCAGCGCAAACGGCTGGTGCAGCGGGGCGAGGGGAATGTAGGTCTTCAGATCGGCTAGCACGCCGGCGTCGATGCGCACCGGTTCGAAATAGCGGCTGCCGCCATGCACCACGCGATGCGCGACGCCGACGAGGCGGCTGCCGCCGAGCCGCGCCTGCACGCGTTCGCGAATATGCGCCAGCGCAGCGTGATACGGCTGCGCGGCATCGAGCACGAGCGCAGCGCGGTCGACGCCGGATTCGCTGCAGCTCGCCTGCGCGCCGCCGATGCCGTCGACCTTGCCGTTCCATGACGGCGTGCGCGGAAGCGGCACGCGCGCCGCGTCGAACAGGGCGAACTTGATGCTGGACGAACCGCAGTTGAGTACCAGGATGAGGTCGCTCACGGCCGCTGCGTCCGGTAGTGGTGGGCGACCAGTGTGGCGACGGCGCACGAGGCGATGCGCGTCTCGCGCGAGTCGGCGCGGCTGGTCAGCACGATCGGCACGCGCGCGCCCATCACGATGCCGGCGCTGGCCGCGCCGCCGAGGTATTCGAGCTGCTTGGCCAGCATGTTGCCGCTTTCCAGGTCCGGCACGACGAGGATGTCGGCGACGCCGGCGACCGGCGAGACGATCCCCTTGATGCGCGCGGCGGCGACGGAGATCGCGTTGTCGAACGCCAGCGGACCATCGAGCAGCGCGCCGGCGATCTGGCCGCGGTCGGCCATCTTGCACAGCGCAGCCGCATCCAGCGTGGCTTGCATGCGGCCGTTGATCATTTCGACTGCGGCGAGGATCGCCACGCGCGGCTCGGCGACGCCGACGATGTGCGCGAGATCGATCGCGTTGCGCACGATATCCGCCTTCTCTTCGAGCGTCGGTGCGATGTTGATCGCCGCGTCGGTGATGATGAAGGCACGCGGATAGGCCGGCGTGTGCATCAGGTAGCAGTGCGAGACGCGCCGTCCCGTGCGCATGCCGGAGTCCGCGGCGACCACGGCTCCCATCAGCTCGTCGGTATGCAGGCTGCCCTTCATCAGGGCTTCGACCTTGCCGGCCGCGGCGAGCAGCACGGCGCGCGCCGCTGCGGCATGGCTGTGCTCGACATCCTCGATCGGGATGCCGGCAAGGTCGAACCCGGCGTTGCGTGCGACCGCTTCGAGCCTGGCTCGCGGTGCGACCAGGATCGGATCGATCAGTCCGGCGGCGCGGGCGTCGAGCGCGGCGCCGAGACTGATTTCGTCGCAGGGGTGGACGACCGCCGCGCGGATGGCGCCGAGCGGCTTCACGCGCTCGATCAGCGAGTGTCCGCTGCCGTCGATCAGACGCACCTCCGGCAGGCGGGTGCGCGGCCGTTCGATGCGTTCGGTCGGCGCGATGACCTCGGCTTCCCCCGCGATCACGGTATCGCCGTTCTGGTTCACGCACGTGCAGGCGAAGCCGAGGCGTTTCTTGTCCGGATCGCGCGTGTTCACCTTCACCTGGACGGAGAGCGTGTCGCCGATATGCACCGGCGCAAGGAAGCTCAGGGTCTGGCCGAGATAGATCGTGCCCGGACCCGGCAGCCGCGTGCCGAGGACGGCCGAGATCAGCGCTGCGCCCCACATGCCGTGCGCGATGACGCCGTGGAAACGCGTGGACTCGGCGAACACGGGATCCAGATGCTGCGGATTGACATCGCCGGAGAGCACCGCGAAAAGCTGGATGTCCTCCGCGGTCAGCGTGCGCTCGATCGCGGCGCTGTCGCCGATGGCGATTTCATCGAATATCCGATTGCGGATCACGCGCAGGTCGTCGGCAGGCTGGGCGGGATCGCTGGCAGCGGGGTTGCTCATGGATTCCTCGTCGTCTTGGATGGGGCGGCGGCCCGACCGGTCGTGCGGGACGGGTATGCAGTGATGCGATCGAAACCAGGGGGCGCGCGTTCCGCATCATGCAGTGCTCAGGCCATCTGTCCTATGGTCTTGCGGAAACGTGTCAGGGAAAGGAAGAAGAGGATCGTTCCGATCGCAGCCAGTGCCGCGAACGGCTTCCAGATCACCGCCGGCCCTGCGCCGCGGAATAGAATCGCCTGGCCGAGCTCGACGAAGTGCGTGGTCGGCGCGGCAAGCATGATGATCTGCACGACCTGCGGCATGCTTTCGCGCGGCGTGGTGCCCCCGGACAGCAGTTGCAGCGGCATCAGCACCAGGATCATCAGCATGCCGAACTGCGGCATGCTGCGCGCGAGCGTGGCGAGGAAGATGCCCATCGACGTCGTGGCGAACAGGTCCAGCGCCGCACCGGCGAGAAACAGCGGCAGCGATCCCTCGATCGACACATGCAGCAGCCCGCGCACGACGAAGATCAGCGCGACCGCCGCGGCGAACAGCACGACCGCACCCATCGACCACACCTTGGCGAGCATGATCTCGGTCGGCGTCACCGGCATCACGAGCAGGTGCTCGACGGTGCCGTGCTCGCGCTCGCGGATCAGCGCAGCGCCGGTGAGGATGATCGAAAGCATCGTGACATTGTTGATGATCTGCATGAGGCCGCCGAACCATGCCTGCTCCAGGGTTGGATTGAAGCGTGCGCGCAGGGCGAGGTCGACGGGGGGTACGGCGCTGCTGCGGGAGCGCTTGACGAACTCGTTGATCTCGCCGAGCGCGATCTCCTGCACGTAGCCGTTGCCGGTGAAGGCCTGGCTCATGCGCGTGGCGTCGACGTTGAGCTGGATGGTCGCCGCGCGCCCTGCGAGCACGTCGCGCTGGAAATCGGGCGGGATGTCGAGCACGAACGTGTACAGGCCCGCGTCCATGCCGGCATCCATCTCGCTCGTGGCGATCGGCACCGGCGTATTGAACAGCGGCGGATAGAACGCCGAGGTGATCCGCGTCGACAGCGCCGAGCCGTCCTCGTCGACGATTGCGATCGGTGCCTTGTGCAGGGCGTCCGGCATCGCCGTCGCCGCGGTGTAGACCGAGATGGTAAAGGTATACACGATCAGCACGAGCATGGTC
>DASWPR010000531.1:0-2761 GCA_036398455.1 Dokdonella sp. | reverse complement strand
CGTCGGGCACTTCGAAGCCGAGCGCCGCCGCCGCGTACTGCACGAACACCATCGCGACGGCGGCGATGCTGCCGGAATGATTGACCACCAGCAGGTTCCAGCCATAGACGAATGCGATGACGAGGCCGAATGCCTCGCGCAGGTTCACGTAGCCGCCGCCGGCGGCCGGCCGCCGTGCACCGAGTTCGGCGTAGCAGAGCGCACCGATCAGCGCGAGCGCGCCGCCGATCGCCCATGCCAGCAGCTGTTCCGCGCTGGAGCCGGTCTGGCGCGCGATCGCCGCCGGAGTGAGGAAGATGCCCGAGCCGATCACGCCGCCGACCACGATCATCGCGGCGTCCCAGGCGCCGAGGCGGCGCGCGTAGCTGACGGCTGGCTGGTCCATGCGATTCCCGGCGGACGAAGGCGCGACAGCATCGCCGCTCGTGGCCGATGTGTCGAGTACGTCATGGGGGAGGCCACAGGCTTGAAACACGAAGGTCAGGAAGGGCGCGAAACGGAGCCGCAGGAAGCCTCTTTTTCGTGCTTTCGTGGCTGCGCGGGCCGACCCGTGTCGATGTCGGTGACGACGACAGGCCAGCCGCCCGAAACAGGAAGAACACGAAGAGCACGAAGTGCGCGAGATGGAATGCCGGAAGCGCCTTTTTCTTCGCGTCCCTCGTGTTCCCCGTGTTTCAAGCGCTCCGCCTGTCCGCCACAGCGATTGCGTTCTGCTGCGGCGCACGAAAGAATGGCCTGCTTCATTGCCCGTGGAAGATTCCGTGAGTGCAGTTACGAATGCGGTGCCGGCGAGTCCGGCGCCGTGGGTGGTCATCAAGTTCGGCGGTACCAGCGTGTCGCGGCGCGAGCGCTGGGAGAACATCCGTCGCATCGCCGCCGCGCATCGCGCGCGCGGCCGCCGCGTGCTGATCGTGGTCTCCGCGCTGTCCGGCATCACCGACCAGTTGAAGGCGATTGCCGAGGCGCGCGCCGACGAGGCGCGTTGCCGCGTGCTGCAGGCGGCGATCGTCGAGCGCCATGCGGCGATGCGCGTGGAGCTTGAACTGCACGATTGCGCGCGCCTCGACGCGCGCCTCGACGACCTCGACCGGCTGATTGGCGATGCGCGCCGCAGTCAGGCCGCGGTCGCGTGGCAGGCCGAGGTCTTCGCGCTCGGCGAGTTGATGTCGAGCGCACTCGGCGCGCAGTTTCTCGCCAGCGGCGCCGACGGCCTGCCGGCGGTCTGGCTCGACGCGCGCGAGTTCCTGCGCGCCGAGGCGCTGCCCAACCAGACCGCCTGGGGCCGCTACCTGTCGGCGACGGTGCCGGTCGTGCACGACGCGAGCGTCGCCGCCGCGCTGGCGAGCCGGGGCGAGGTGTTCATCACGCAGGGTTTCATCGCGCGCAACGCAGAAGGCGAGACCGTGCTGCTCGGGCGCGGCGGCTCGGATACGTCGGCGGGGTATTTCGGCGCATTGTTGAAAGCCGAACGAGTGGAAATCTGGACCGACGTGCCCGGCATGTTCAGCGCGAACCCGCGCGTCGTTCCGGATGCGCGCCTGCTGTCCCTGCTGGACTACGAAGAAGCGCAGGAGATCGCGACCACCGGTGCCAAGGTGCTGCATCCGCGCTCGCTCGGTCCGCTGCGCCGCGCGCAGGTGCCGCTGGTCATCAAGGACACGCATCGGCCGCATCTCGCCGGTACCGAGATTCGCGCGGCAGCGGCCGACGCCGCGCCCTGCATCAAGGCGATCAGCGCGCGCAAGGGCGTCACCCTGGTGTCGATGGAGACGATCGGCATGTGGCAGCAGGTCGGCTTTCTCGCCGACGTGTTCGACGCGTTCAAGCGCCATGGCCTGTCGGTCGACCTGATCGGCTCGGCCGAGACGAACGTGACGGTGTCGCTCGACCCGAGCGAGAACCTGGTCGATTCCGACGTGCTCTCCGCGCTCGCCGCGGACCTCGCCAGGATCTGCCGGGTCAAGGTGATCGCGCCGTGCGCGGCGATCACCCTGGTCGGGCGCGGCATGCGCTCGATGCTGCACAAGCTGTCGACCGTGCTGGCCGAGTTCGGCGCGCTCGCCGTTCACCTGATCAGCCAGTCCTCGAACAATCTCAACCTGACCTTCGTCGTCGACGAGGCCCTCGTCGACGATTTGATTCCACGCCTGCATGCGCTGCTGATCCGCGCCGATGCGCTGCGCGTGGAAGACGGCGCGATATTCGGCCCGAGCTGGCGCCAGCTCGGCGATGACTTCGCCGAGAAGCCGCGCGAGACCTGGTGGCACGGCCGCCGCGACGACCTGCTGCGGCTCGCCGGCGAAGCTTCGCCGCGCTACGTCTACTCGATCGATGCGGTGCGTGCGCAGGCGCGCGCGCTGCGTGCCTTCGGCGCGGTCGATCGCTGGCACTACGCGCTGAAGGCGAATCCGCATCCGGCGATCCTGCGCGCGCTGCACGAAGAGGGCTTCGCGTTCGAATGCGTGTCGATGGCCGAAGTCGATGCCGTGCGCGCGACGCTGCCGTCGCTGCCGACCTCGCGCATCCTGTTCACGCCGAATTTCGCGCCGCGCGAGGAATACGCACGCGCGCTCGCGGCCGGCGTGCACGTCACCCTCGATGCGCTGCATCCGCTGCTGCATTGGGGTGAACTGTTCCGCGGGCACGAACTGCATCTGCGCGTCGACCTCGGCGTCGGTCGCGGTCATCACGACAAGGTCAAGACCGGCGGCGCCTCCTCGAAATTCGGTCTCGCCCTCGACCAGGTGGAGGAATTCCGCGC
>DASWPR010000530.1:0-5360 GCA_036398455.1 Dokdonella sp. | reverse complement strand
CGAAGCGGTTGAACACGACGATGTCGTTCTCGCGCAGCAGGCCCATCTGCCTGGCTTCGATCGCGCTGCCCGAGAGCTTCGCCATCGCGACGGTTTCGAACCATCGCTTGATCTCCGGGAACGGATCGCCGTCGTGCGCGCGCTGCGCGGCGCGCGTGGCGATTTCCTTCAGGCCGCCGCCGGCCGGCAGCAGGCCGACGCCGGCTTCGACCAGGCCGATGTAGCTTTCCAGCGCCGCGACCGTGCGTGCGCTGTGCATCTGCAATTCGCAGCCGCCACCCAGCGCAAGGCCGCGCACCGCCGCGACGACCGGCACGAGCGCGTATTTCACGCGCAGGCTGGTCGCCTGGAAGTTCGCGATCATTGCCTCCAGCCGGGCGATCTGGCCGCCCTGCACGAAGCCGAGCATGCCCTTGAGGTCCGCGCCGGCGGAGAAGGCGTCGCCGTTCTGCCAGATCACCAGGCCCTTGAGGTTCTTCTCGGCTTCGTCGAGCGAGCGCTGCAGGCCCTCGAGCACGGCGTCGTTGACCGTGTTCATCTTGGTCTTGAACGAGACGATGCCGATGTCGTCGCCGAGGTGCCACAGGCGCAGGCCGTCGTTCTCCCAGAGGGTCGTGCCGGTATCGAACTTCTCGCCGATCAGGGCGTCGGGGAAGATCTGCCGCCGATAGACCGGATGGTTAGAGCGCGGCTCGTCCTTGCCACTGCGCGGCGAGTAGGAGCCGGCCGCGTGATGCACGCCGTCGACGCTGCCGACCCAATCGGGTAGCGGCGCGCTGCTCATTGCCTTGCCTGCCGCGATGTCCTCGGCGATCCAGCCGGCAACCTCGCGCCAGCCGGCCGACTGCCAGGTCTCGAACGGACCGAGTTTCCAGCCGTAGCCCCAGCGGATCGCGAAATCGACGTCGCGGGCGGTCTCGGCGATGTCGGCGAGATGGAAGGCGCTGTAGTGGAACAGGTCGCGGAACACGGCCCACAGGAACTGCGCCTGCGGATCCTGCGAAGCGCGCAGCCTGGCGAATTTCTCGGCCGGGCTCTTGATCGCGAGGATCGCGGCGACTTCGTCGGAGGGCTTCGCCGTCGATGGCGCGTAGTCCTGTTTCGCCAGGTCGAGCACGAGGATGTCCTTGCCGACCTTGCGGTAGATGCCGGCGCCGCTCTTCTGGCCGAGCGCGCCTTTCTCGATCAGCGCGCCGAGCCATGCCGGCGCTTTGAAGTGCGCGCGCCAGGGATCGTCCGGCAGCGTGTCCGCCATCGTCTTGATCACATGCGCCATCGTGTCGAGTCCGACCACGTCGGCGGTGCGATAGGTCGCACTCTTCGGTCGCCCGATCGCCGGGCCGGTGAGGGCATCGACCAGATCGAAGCCGAGCTTGAACGCAGCCGTGTGGTGCATCGTGGCGAGGATCGAGAAGACGCCGATGCGGTTGCCGATGAAGTTCGGCGTGTCCTTCGCGTAGACGACGCCCTTGCCGAGCGTGGTGGTCAGGAAGGCCTCGAGTCCTGCCAATACGCTGCGGTCGGTTTCGCGGTCCGGGATCAGTTCGACCAGATCCATGTAGCGCGGCGGGTTGAAGAAATGGATGCCGCTGAAGCGCGGCCGCAGCGCGGCCGGCAGTGCCTCAGCCAGCGCATTGATCGACAGTCCGGAGGTGTTGCTGGCAACTACAGCAGAATCAGATAGATAAGGAGCAATCTTCTTGTAGAGGTCGAGCTTCCAGTCGAGCCGCTCGGCGATCGCCTCGATGATCAGGTCGCAGCCGCGCAGCGCTTCGAGGTGTTCGTCGTAGTTGGCCGGGGTGATGCCGGCGACCTTCGACTTCTCGGCCAGCGGCGCCGGCGACAGTTTCGCCAGGTTCTGGATCGCCTTCGCGGCGATGCCGCTCTTGTCGCCGTCCTTCGCCGGCAGATCGAACAGCAGGGTTTCGACATTGGCGTTGGCCAGATGCGCGGCGATCTGCGCGCCCATCACGCCGGCGCCGAGCACGGCCGCCTTTCGGATACGAAGCTGGGAATTGCTCATGCAAACCTCATGGAAGGATCTACCGGGTTGACAGTGCGTGTGGCGGGTGTGGTCGGTGCAGGCGAGGGCGGCGGCGGGAGACGCTACGGCGCGCGCAGCCCGGCTGCGGCAAAGCGGATCAGATGCTGCGCGGTCTGTTCGCGATGGCTGCGCTCGCTCACATCGTTCTTGCGCTTGATCATGCCGAAGTCGGCCATCGCATAGGTAAGGGCGCCGGCAACGATGTCCAGTCGCCAGTACAGCTCTTCCTTGTCCAGATGCGGCAACAGGCGCGCGAAGGCGGCGGCGAACTCGCGCAGCACGTGGCCATAGTTGTCGGAGAGGAAGCGGCGCAGGCGCTCGTCGTGCTCGGCATAGGCGCGCGCGAGCACGCGCACGAAGGCGGCGCCGCCGGCGCTGTCCATCGATTGCTCGAGCGCGGGACTCACGAAGGCGCCGAGCACGTCTTCGAGGACGCGCGCCGGATTGGCTTGCACTGCCGCCAGTGCCGCCAGGCGATGCCGGTTGAGTTCGTCGAGGCGGCGCCGGAATACTTCCTCGATCAGGCTTTCCTTCGAGCCGAAGTGATAGTTCACCGCGGCGAGGTTGACCTTGGCCGCCGCGGTCACTTGGCGCAGCGAGGCGCCGGCGAAACCGTGGCGCGCGAACAGCGTTTCGGCGACGCCGAGGATGCGTTCTCTGGTCGAGAAGTTCGGTTGGGCGGCAGGCAAGGCAGGGGACCGGCAATCAAACGATCGTTTGAATGGTAGGGGAGCTAGCGTGTCCGGTCAAACCGCGGGTGTAAAATTCCGCGAAAATTAGCTAGAATCCTTTGCGATATTGTGAGCTAAGCCCGCGGATTGGCGTGGATTTGGCGTTATAACGGCAGCTTCTGCCGTTCCCCCGAAACTTTCCCCACGGAGACCCGCACCAATGGCGCTGGAGCGCACCCTTTCCATCATCAAGCCAGACGCAGTCGCAAAGAACGTCATCGGCGAAATCTATTCCCGGTTCGAGAAGGCCGGCCTGAAGATCGTCGCGGCAAAGATGAAGCATCTTTCGCGCAAGGAAGCCGAGGGTTTCTATGCGGTTCATCGCGAACGCCCGTTCTTCGCCGCGCTGGTCGACTTCATGATCTCCGGCCCGGTCATGATCCAGGCCCTCGAAGGGGACAATGCCGTACTCGCGCATCGTGACCTGATGGGCGCGACCGATCCGAAGAAGGCGGCGGCCGGCACGATCCGCGCCGACTTCGCCGATTCGATCGACGCGAACGCCGTGCACGGCTCCGACGCGGTAGAAACTGCAAAAGGTGAAATTGCATACTTTTTCGCTGAAACCGAACTCTGCCCGCGCTGAGCATCGGATGCACGAGGATCGCAACCGGTGACGACGGCCAAGGCCAATCTGCTCGACTACGATCGAAACGGGCTGCGCAAACTGTTCGCGCAACTCGGCGAGAAGCCGTATCGCGCGGACCAGGTGATGAAGTGGATCTATCATCGCCACGTCACCGATTTCGCGGCGATGACCGATGTCGGCAAGGCGCTGCGCGAGAAGCTTTTCGCGGCGACCGAAATCGTGCCGCCGAATACGCTGTTCGAGAAGCAGGCGATCGACGGCACGCACAAGTGGCTGCTCGGCATGGACGGCGGCAACGCGATCGAAGCCGTGTTCATTCCGGAAACCTCGCGCGGCACGCTGTGCGTGTCCTCGCAGGTCGGCTGCGGTCTCAACTGCCAGTTCTGCTCGACCGCCACGCAGGGCTTCAACCGCAATCTGTCGGCGGCCGAGATCATCGGCCAGGTCTGGGTGGCGGCCAAGCACCTCGGCAACGTGCCGCATCACCAGCGCAAGCTCACCAATGTCGTCATGATGGGCATGGGCGAGCCGCTGCTGAATTTCGACAACGTCGTCACCGCGATGAGCGTGATGCGTGACGATCTCGGCTTCGGCCTCGCCAACAAGCGCGTCACCTTGTCGACGGCCGGCTTGGTGCCGATGATCGACAAGCTGTCCGCCAGCAGCGACGTTTCGCTCGCCGTCTCGCTGCACGCGCCGAACGATGAACTGCGCACCGAGCTGGTGCCGTTGAACAAGAAATATCCGATCGCCGAGCTGCTGGCCGCCTGTGCACGCTACGCCGAGCGCCGGCCGCGCACGTCGATCACGTTCGAATACACCATGCTGAAAGGCGTCAACGACAAGCCCGAACACGCGCGCCAGCTGATCAAGCTGATGCGCCGGCTGCCGGCCAAGGTCAACCTGATTCCGTTCAACCCGTTCCACGGCACGCGCTTCGAGCGCTCCGACGAGGACGTGATCCGCGCCTTCCAGAAGATCCTGCTCGACGCGGACGTGCTCACCATGGTCCGGCGCACGCGCGGCGACGACATCGATGCGGCCTGCGGCCAGCTCAAGGGCCAGGTGATCGACCGTACGCGTCGCCAGGCGGATTTCCGTCGCAAGCTCGAACAAGGGGGCGTCGCCGATGCGGCGTGAGCGAGCCCTCTTTGCGTTCGCCTTGTCGGCGTCGCTCGCGCTGCTTGCCGGCTGCGCGACGGGACAACCCGGCATGAAGAAGGACGATGCCAACTCGCAGAAGCAGGAGGCGGCGCGCGTCCATACCGAGCTTGGCCAGACGTATCTGCGCCAGGGCAAGCTGGAGATGGCGCAGGAAAAGCTCAATACCGCACTCTCGTTCGATCCCGACTACGTCAATGCCCATACCGTGCTCGCAGTGCTCTACGAAAACATCGGCGATCAGGCCAAGGCCGAGGAACACTACAAGCGCGCGGCGCAGCTGAAGCCGAAGAGCGGCGCCGAACAGAACAACTACGGTACGTTTCTGTGCAAGGTCGGCCGCTACGATGAAGCGCAGGGCTATTTCGATCGCGCGATCGCCGATCCGTTCTATCAGACACCCGCGGTTGCGCTGACCAACTCGGGAACCTGCCTGCTGCACGCGGGCAAGCGCGACGAGGCGGAGAGACGACTGCGCCTCGCGCTCGATAAGAGTCCGAACAACAGCGAGACGCTGTTCCAGCTGGCCGCCGTGCAGTACGACAAAGGCGAGTACTTCAAGGCGCGCGCTTTCATGCAGCGCTTCGAATCGAACTCGCAGCCGCGGCCCGAGGCTCTGATGCTCGGGCGCAACATCGAATTGAAGCTGGGTAATGGCAGTGCTGCCGGCGACTACACGCGCCGGCTGTTGCAGGGGTTTCCGGAGTCCGAACAGGCACGCTCGCTGAGCGTGCAGGGTCAATCATGAATACGAACGACGGCCGGCAATCCGCGGCCGCCAACATAGGGGTGAAGCCGGCATCGAACGAGCATGCGAACGACGTGCGCGAAGCCG
>DASWPR010000529.1:0-1973 GCA_036398455.1 Dokdonella sp. | reverse complement strand
GGCGATCGGACGGCCGACGTAGACGAAGCCGTCGGGATAGTCGAACAGATCGAGATAGCGCCGGTTCCACGCGACGATGCGCAACTCGCGATCGACCACGCTGATCCCTTGCAGCATGTTGTCGAAGGTGACGGCGAGCAGTTCGCGATTGAAGCGCAGCTCCTGCGAGGTCTCGTCGAGCAGGATCGCGGCCTCCGACAAGTCGAGGCCGGTGCCGCGCAGCGCGCTGGTCAGCATGCGCCGAGCGGATGCCGCGCCGATCGCACCGGCGAGGATGCGTTCGGTGTTCTGCACCAGCGCGCGATCGGCCGACGCATCCGGCAGCAGCGGTTTGCCGGTCGCTTCGGCGTACTCCGCAAAGGCCCGCGCGGCATGCTTCTCGCCGACGATGCGCTCGGCGATCGCGGCGAGATCGGCAATGCGCACGCGGCCGCGCCATTCGCCGATGTTCGGTGCGCGCATGGCGTAGGGATCGAGGAACGCGGCCGCGCGCAGGCGTTCCTCCACGCCCGGGCGGAAGCGCAACGAGACGAAAACGCAGCAGCCGACATTCGCCAGCAATGACCAGAACGCGCCGTGCGTGACCGGGTCCCAGCCGCTCATCATGAACAGGGCCTGCGGCTTCAGCCAGGCGATGCCGAACGCGCCGCGTTCGATCCAGCCGCCGGGCAGCCAGTCGGCGAAAACCAGCGAAGGCAGCAGCAGGGTGTAGATCCAGACGGCGAAGCCGGCGAGCAGCCCGGCGATGACGCCGACGCGACTGGCACCGCGCCAGTACAGCCCGCACACGATCGCCGGCCCGAACTGCGCGACCGCCGCGAACGAGAGCAGGCCGATTGCGGCGAGATTCTGCGAGTGCGTGGTATGCCGGTAGTAGAAGAACGCGAGCAGGCCGAGCACGACGATCGTCACGCGGCGCACGCGGAGCACCAGCGGCGACAGGTCCGCGCGCTGCTCGAGCCGGAACACGCGCACCCGCAGCAGCGCCGGCATCACCAGATCGTTGCTGACCATCGTCGCCAGCGCGACCGAGGCGACGATGACCATGCCGGTGGCCGCCGAGAAACCGCCGATGTAGGCGAACACCGCGAGCAATTGGTTGCCGTGCGCCAGCGGCAGCCATAGCAGGTACGCGTCCGGCGACACGTTGCTGCCGTGCGCGGCATCGATGCCGGCGCTCGCGATCGGCAGGACCAGCAGCGAAATTACGCCGAGATAGAGCGGAAACATCCAGCGCGCACGGCGCAGGTCGCCGAGGTTCTCGCATTCGACGACGGCGACCTGGAACTGGCGCGGCAGGCAGAAGATCGCCGCGAACGCGAGGCAGGTCTGCGCCAGGAAACCGGCCGGCAGTCCATGCACGGCGATCTGCGCGACCGGTTCCGCGATCACTTCGAGACTGCCGCCCGCGTACAGGGCGTACACGCCGATGGCGACGAAGGCGAGCAGCTTGACCACCGACTCGGCTGCGATCGCCAGCATCATGCCGTGGTGATGTTCGGTCGCGTCGATGCCGCGCGTACCGAACAGGATCGCGAACATCGCCAGCAGCAGCGCGATATACAACGCGCTGTCGCCGAACAGCGGCGGATTCGCGCTCGACGTCGCGCCGGACATCACGTCGAAGCTCATCGCGACGGCCTTGAGCTGCAAGGCGAGATAGGGGACCACCGCCGTCACGGCGATGATCGTGACCAGCGCCGCCAGCGCGTGCGACTTGCCGAAGCGCGAAGCGATGAAGTCCGCGATCGAGGTGACGTTGCGCTCCTTCGCGACGAGCACCAGGCGCTCGAGCAGGCCGAAGCCGAAGACGAACAGCAGGATGGGGCCGAGGTAGATCGGCAGATACGACAGGCCGCCGCGCGCCGCGCTTCCGACCGCGCCGTAGAATGTCCACGACGAGCAGTACACGGCCAGCGCCAGGCTGTACACGATCGGCCGCAGCCAGGTGCGCGCCGGATAGAGCGGGCGAC
>DASWPR010000528.1:0-2329 GCA_036398455.1 Dokdonella sp. | reverse complement strand
TGCGCTTGTCGCCCGGTCCGAACTGCGCTCTCGCCATCGCCGCCGCCTGCTCCAGCGGCTCGCGTGCCCGCTCCGGATGGCCGCTGCGGCGCTCGAGATCGCCGATCAACCCGAGGATTTCAACGCGCAGTGCTGGCAGGTTGGCAAAATCGCGATCGGCCCGTTCGCGCCCGCGGGCGAGCAGTTCTTCGGCGCTCTCGATCACCGCCGTGCCGGGCGTCGCGCTGTCGAACAGACCCTGCAGGAATGACTTGACCGCATCGGCGCGCTCCGCTTCGTCGCGCGCGATGCGCGCCTGCGCCGCGGCCCTGGCCGCTTCGCGATGGGCCCAGGCAGCCTGATAGGCGCTGAACACGGTTGCGACCGTCAACATCACAACCAGCAGCGCGACGGCGGAGACGGCGAACCGATGTCGCTTGACGAACGTGGAGAGCCGATAGGCCAGCGTATCGGCACGTGCCAGCAGAGGCGCGCCTTCGAGATACGCAATCCCATCGGCGCGCAGCGCCGCGACGCTGGCATAGCGGCGGCCCGGGTCTCGCTGCACGGCCTTCTGCACGATCAGGCGAAGATCACTTTGCAGGTGGCGGCGCAGCGCAGCGGCGCTCAAGCCGCGCGCACTCGCAGCAGCTGCGTCGGCCGCGCTATCGAAAGCCGCAGCGTCCGCTTCGCCGATACTGCGCGCCGGCCGCCGGCCGCTGAGCAATTCGCCGAGCAGCATGCCGAGCGCGTACACGTCGATCGCGGTGGTCGCAGGCGCGCCGGCCAACTGCTCCGGCGCAGCGTAGCCGCGTGTCAATCGTTGTGCTCCGGTCTGCGTCGCCTCCTCGTCGGAGGTCAGCGACTTGGCGATGCCGAAGTCGAGCAGCTTGACGCAGCCGTCGGCACCGACCAACACGTTGCCCGGCTTCAGGTCCCGATGCACGACCAGGTTGCGATGCGCATGCTCGACCGCTGCGCACACGTCGAGGAATACATTCAGGCGCGCGCGCAGGCCGAGACGCTTCCGATCGCAGTGCATGAGCAAGGAGTCGCCGGCGATGTACTCCAGCGCGATGAACGGCGTGCCCGCCGGCGTGAAACCCGCATCGAGCAATTGCGCGATGTTCGGATGCTGCAGACGCGCCAGGAGCTGCTGCTCGCGCAGGAAGCGCTGACGCTCGTGCGGATCATGCACATTCACGCGCAGCAATTTCAGCGCGACCGTCTGCGGACCTCCCGGCAACCGGCGTTCGGCCAGGAACACGCTGGCCATGCCGCCCGCGCCGATGAAGCCGAGCACGCGGTAGCCGTCGACCGTCGGCGCTGCGGATTCGGATTCCGCCGCGGATGCCGCCGCCGGCGCGTTTCCGGTCACGTCGGGCAGCCACTGCAACGCTCCGCGTTCGAGCGACTCGATGCCGCGCGCATTGCCGAGCGCCTCGTCGATCAAGGCGCGCAAGCTGGCATCGGCACAGTGCCGTCGCAGCCACGACGCGCGCCGCTCGGCGGGGATGTCGAACACCCGATCGAGCAAGGGTTCGATCTCGCGCCAGCGTTCGGCGAAGGCGGCACTCATGGGGTGTGGTGGCGTCGCATATCCATGCTCCAACAGCGCAGTCGAGCGTCGAAATCCGACACTCGCCATGCGGGCAGATCGTCAACGGGCGTGCAGCAGACACCCGCTGAGGAACGTGCGCGCCTTCAGCCAGTCGCGTTCGACGGTGCGCGGATTGACCTCGAGGATTTCGGCGATGCGCTGATTGCTCAGTTCCGCGAACAGCTTCAGCTCGGCGACGCGCGCGAGGCGCGCATCGCTCGCCACGAGCAGGTGCAAGGCTTCGTCGAGGGCGAGCACATCCAGCAAGGCATCGCTTTCCTCACCGTGCGGAAGCGACGCGAGATCCGCCGGCGCCTGTCGCTTGAATGCCTTTTTCCGGCGCGCGTGATCGACCAGGAGATGCCGCATCACCTGGCTCATGTAGGCGTAGAAGTGCGCGCGGTCGTCGAACTTCGCTGTGCTCTGCCTGGCCAGGACCAGGTACGCCTCATGCACCAGCGCCGTCGTCTCCAGCGTACGCGCCGACTCGCGCGCGCGCTGGCGGCTCGCAAGCTGGCGCAGCGACGCATAGATTTCCGGCATCAGCGCATCGATGGCAACGGTGTCGCCGTGCGCCGCGCGCTTCAGGAAATCCGTGACATCGGCCGCGGCGTTCATGAGGAACCGCCCGATTCCATCGACCGCAGGTTGCGCACGACCGGCCTCCGTCGCTCAGGAATATCGATCTACGACGCCGATGCGCGGCCGATCGTCGCCGGCACGGAAAAATTCATCGAGGCGGCGGTGTGC
>DASWPR010000527.1:0-3576 GCA_036398455.1 Dokdonella sp. | reverse complement strand
ACATCCCCGAAGGTGCCTGGAACGATCCGCTCGACAGCAGCAGCAAGCCGCAGTTCTCCGCCACCGGCGGCGGCGTCAGCGCCTATATCGCGAAGCCCTCGTGGCAGGTCGGCACCGGCGTACCCGGAAACGCCGGGCGCTACACGCCCGACGTCTCGTTCACCGCCTCGCCGCGCGAAGGCTATTTCACCTGCTTCGCGGCGCAGGGCGGCGGCTGCACCATCAGCGGCGGCCAGTTTTCCTTCATCCCGACCGGCGGCACGTCGGCCTCGACGCCGAGCATGGCCGGTGTTGCCGCGCTGCTGAACCAGAAGACCGGCGCTGCCCAGGCGAATCTGAATCCGCGCCTGTATGCGCTCGCGGCCAACACCGGCAACGGCGTATTCCACGATGCCAGCGTCGCCAGCGTGACCGGCGTCAACAGCGGCATCACCAGCTGCTCGCTGTCGGTACCCAGCCTCTGCAACAACAGCACGCCGGGTACGGTCGGCCTCGGCGGCGGCCTGCAAGGCTACGCGATCGGCACCGGCTACGATCTTGCCACCGGGCTCGGCTCACTCGATGTCGCGAACTTCCTGGCGCAATGGGGCGCGGCCAGCACCGCGATGAACCTAGATCAATACGGACTGACCGGTTCGTGGTCGA
Source organism: Dokdonella sp. (assembly GCA_036398455.1). GTDB lineage: Bacteria > Pseudomonadota > Gammaproteobacteria > Xanthomonadales > Rhodanobacteraceae > Dokdonella_A. Next base: position 2,931 of record DASWPR010000527.1, on the reverse strand, counting down.
TCGCCGGCGCTTCCAGCCAGGGCCTGTCGATCAGCGTGCTGCCCGACTACTTCGGCGTCGGCTCCGGCCAGTTGTTCACCGGCTGGTTCACCTATGACGTGACGGCTGCGGGAGGCCAGCGCTGGTACACGCTGCAAGGCCCGGTCAGTGCGAGCTCTTCCAGCGCGACGATTCCGATCTACGCGACCGAGGGCGGCAGCTTCGATTCATCCAGGACGACCACGACATCGCCGGTCGGCAGCGCCACGCTGCAGCTGTCCGACTGCGACCACGGCACGCTCGATTTCAGTTTCAGCGGTGGTACTCCGCAAGCCGGATCGCTGGCCCTGACTCGCGTGTTCCCGAATGTCAATTGCGCCCCGCAGGGCACGACCAGCACGACGGCGACGGATTATCTGCTGTCGGGCATCTGGAGCGCCGACGGCGACAGCGGACAGGGGCTCACGTTCGAGGTGAGTCCTTCGCAGAACGCATTCTTCGGAGGCTGGTACACCTATACGGCCGGCACGCTGCATGGAGGCGCGAGCGACCAGCGCTGGTTCACCCTGCAGGGACCCTGGACCACCCACGCGCATCAATTGCAGGTCACGCTTTACGCCACCAGCGGCGGCGTCTTCGATGCGGACGCGAGCACGCAGAACAATGCAGTCGGCAGCGGTACGCTGACCCTCAGCAGTTGCAGCAAAGCCACGTTCGCCTACGCATTCAACGCAGGCGAGAATGCGGGACATGACGGCACGCTGCACCTGACCCGTCTCGACACGCCGCCGGCGGGCTGCACCTACTGAGCGGCGCTTGCTGAACTGGCAATCCCGGCAGGTCCACGCCCGCCGGGATCGCGCGAATCAGGAGCGCCAGCGGCTCACGCGCGGCGGCACACGCGGCGTTGATGGCGCGTCTGCCCGAGGCTGTGCACGTCCATACAGCCAGCCCTGGCCGTAGTGGCATCCCAGCGAGCGCATCAAGGCATGCTGGGCTTCCGTTTCGATGCCTTCGGCGATCACCTTGGCGCCGCACGCGGCGATATGCGCGAACACGCCGCCGCACAGACCCTGCATCGCGACATCGGCTTCGATCGCGCGCACGAAGCTGATGTCGAGCTTGATCTTGTCCGCCTCCAGCTGCGCCAGCATCGCCAGGTTCGAATAGCCGCTGCCGAAATCGTCGAGGGCGATCGCGATGCCGTGCGCGCGCAGGGTGTCCAGCTCGCGATGCACATCGTGCGCCGGCGTGCGCTCGGTGATCTCCACGCACAGGCTTGCCGTGCCCAGCGAGTGGCGCTCCAGCGCAGCCATCACGCGCGCCGCCAGCCCCGGCTCGCGCAGCGAATGCGCACTGACGTTCACCGATACCTTCGACAGGCGCTCGCCGGGGCGGTCGCGTTCGGAGGCGATCGCCTCGCACACGGCGTCCATCACCCAGTCGGTGATGTCCTCGATCGCATCGATCGATTCGGCGAGCGGAATGAATTCGCCCGGTGGAATCATGCCGAGCTCCGGTGTCGACCAGCGCAGCAGGGCCTCGTGAAAGACGATCTCGCGCGTCGCCAGGTCCACCACCGGCTGATAGTGCACGGCCAGCTCGTCGCGCTGTGCTGCTCCGCGCAGACGCGTCAGCAGCGCCCAGCGCCGCTGCTCCGTCGCGGCGACGGCGGCGTTGTAGTGCACGATCCGGTTCTCGCCGTGCGCGCGCGCGACCTCCATCGCCGATTCGGCGTCGCGCAGCAGGCCCTCTGTCGACGCAACGCCATTCGAACGCGCGACGCCGATGTCGAACGTGGAAACGATCGTGGTATCCACGCCCACGTCGATCCGGCAGGCCGCTTCGACGACGTGTGCGGCGATACGTTCGAGCTCGGCGGTTTCGTCGTCGCGCGGTTGCGTGAGCAATGCGAAGCGGTCGGTGCCGACGCGGCCGAGAACGCCTGCATGCGCGGTCGCATGACTGATCAGCGACGCGAGCCGGACGATCCACGCCGCGCGCACGCTCAGACCCCACAGCTGTCCGACTTCGTGGAACGCATTCGTCCTGAACAGCAGCAGCGCCGTCGGCGAGGCTGCGTCCTGCGCCAGGCGCTTGTGGGCTTCCTGCAGACCCGCCGCATTCGGCAGCCCCGTCCCCGCATCGTGCAAGGCCAGGTAGCGGATCTGATCGCGCGAAGCGGCCAGCCAGCGCAAGGCGAAATAGGCGCGGCCCACGATGAGCAGGAACATCACCGCCAGCACGGCGGCGATCAGCAGCGGCGGCAGCGCCTGCTCGCGCTCGCTTTGCGGCAACAGGCCGGCCAGCGCGAACAGGAACGCGGTGATGATCAGGGCGGCGCGCGTCGTACCCCACGGTTTCAGGCGGGCGGCCACGCGCACTTCGAGGTTGCGCGCGGAAGGATGCAGCGCGGCGATGCCGATCAAGGAGATGAAGATCAGGCTGAATGCCCAGGCCGGCGCGGGAAAGCGATACATGTGATCCAGATGCGACATCTGCACGCAGATATCGGTGACGGGCACCAGCAGGAACGCCACGATGATCAGTCCGAGCGAAAGGCCGCGATCGCGCCAGGTGAACGCGAGCAGCAGCGTCAGGGCGATCAGCGCCACGTCCAGGCTCGGCGTGATCACCGCAGTCAGGATGACCGGAGCCGACACACCCGACTGGCGCAGCAGGGGCGCGCCGAGATAATCGAACAGGACGAACGCGGTGCCGAGGCAGATGACGATCACGTCGATCCACAGGCTGCGGTCGCGCGCTCCGGCACGCCCATGCACCAGCAAGGCGGCAGCGGCCACGTAGACGCTGGTTCCGACGGCGACATCGACCGCCCAGAACAGCGGCGCTTCGATGTAGGCGTCGCGCACCGGGATGAATATCGTCCCCCACGCGAAACGTACGATCAGCAGCTGCCAGACGAGCCGATGCACCGGGCGGTATTGCGTC
>DASWPR010000526.1:0-10320 GCA_036398455.1 Dokdonella sp. | reverse complement strand
GAGCGGGCGCCGCGTTCCGCTATGATGCGAACCCTTCCTGCGGTTCCATCATGTCGCGCATCCGTTCACTGCCTCCCGAGCTCGTCAACCAGATCGCCGCCGGCGAAGTCATCGAGCGCCCGGCGTCGGTGGTCAAGGAACTGGTCGAGAACAGCCTGGATGCCGGCGCGCGCCGCATCGAGATCGACATCGAGCAGGGCGGTGCACGCCTGATCCGCATCCGCGACGATGGCGGCGGCATCGAGGCCGAGGATCTGCCGCTGGCCGTGTCCGCGCATGCGACCAGCAAGATCGCTTCGTTCGACGATCTCGAACGCGTCGGCACGCTCGGTTTTCGCGGCGAGGCGCTGCCGTCGATCGCTTCGGTATCGCGCTTCGCGCTGACCTCGCGCCGCAGCGGCAGCGATGCCGCCTGGCGCATCGAAGTCGATGGCGGCAAGCCGCGCGCGCCGGCCCCGTCGCAGCACCCGCAGGGCACCCATGTCGAGGTGCGCGACCTCTTCTACAACCTGCCGGCGCGACGCAAGTTCCTGCGCGCCGAACGCACCGAGTTCAACCATATCGACGAGCTGGTGAAGTCGATTGCGCTGGCACGCACGCAGACGGAATTCCGCCTCAGCCACAACGGCAAGCCGGTGCGCATGCTGAAGCCTGCGCTCGACGAAAGCGACGGCACGCGCCGCGTCGCCGATGTGCTCGGCGAGGAATTCCTCAGCCAGAGCCTGCGTATCGAGCACGCCGGCGCCGGGTTGCGCCTGCATGGCTGGGTCGGCCTGCCGACCGCCTCGCGCGCGCAGGCGGACCAGCAGTACTTTCACGTCAACGGACGCCTCGTGCGCGATCGTCTCGTCGCGCACGCGGTGCGGCAGGCGTATGCGGATGTGCTCTACCACGGCCGGCATTCGAGCTTCGTGCTGTTCCTCGAACTCGATCCGGTGCTGGTCGACGTCAACGTGCATCCGGCCAAGCATGAGGTGCGCTTCCGCGAAGGCCGCCTCGTGCACGATTTTCTCTATCGCACGCTCGACGACGCACTCGGCGGCGGCGCGCGTGCCGGCGGTGTTTCGTCGGCCGCAGCGGCTTCTTCAGCGTTGGGGTTGCCGGCCGCATCGTTCGCTGGCGCATCGTCGGCAGGTTCCGGTGCATTGCCGTACGCGGCCTATCGGCAGGGCGGCCTCGGTCTCGGCGTGCGCGAGCCGCTGGCCGACTATGCGGCGCTGTCCGGCGAAGCGCGCACATTGCCGCAGTCGTCGATGCTTTCGGGCGGCCATCACGCGCTGCCGGCGCAGCGCGACGAGCAGGAGATTCCGCCGCTCGGTTTCGCGCTGGCGCAGCTGCATGGCATCTATGTGCTGGCCGAGAACGCGCACGGGCTGATCCTGGTCGACATGCATGCCGCGCACGAACGCATCACCTACGAGAAGCTGAAGACCGCGCAGGACGGCGAGGGCATCCGTTCGCAATTGCTGCTGGTGCCGATGACGCTCAGTCTCAGCGAGCGCGAGGCGGCGGTGGTCGAGGAACAGGGCGAGCGTTTCGCCGTGCTCGGCTTCGACATCGTGCGCAGCGGCCCGCAAAGCGTCGCCGTGCGCCGCATTCCGGTCCTGCTCGATGGCGCCGACGTCGCCCAGCTCGTGCGCGACGTGATCGCCGACCTTGCCGTGCATGGCGAATCGCGGCGTGTCGAGGAAAGCACGAACGAACTCTTGAGCACGATGGCCTGTCATGGATCGGTGCGTGCCAATCGCCGCCTCAGCCTGCCTGAAATGAATGCGCTGCTGCGCGAAATGGAAGCGACCGAGCGCTCCGGCCAGTGCAATCATGGCCGACCGACCTGGGTGCAGCTCGCGATTGCGGAACTCGACCGTCTTTTCCTGCGCGGGCGTTGACATCGCCGCGCGAATATTTCTCACTTACGCGTTTTCCCATTCTCTCCATCACGGACTTATTCCATGCTGAAAGCCATTGCTCTGCTCGCAGCGAGCCTCGCCGGAGTGCAACTCATGTCAGCCAGCGTCGAAAGCAGCAAAGCGCCTGCCGACTACACCCGGCAGATCGAAACCTGGCGCGCGCAGCGCGTCGAGCGCCTGAAGGCGCCGAACGGCTGGCTCAGCCTGATCGGCCTGCCGTGGCTGAAAGACGGCGTCAACAAAGTCGGCAGCGCCAAGGACAACGACGTCGTGCTGACCAAGGGGCCGGCCCATCTCGGCACGATCACGCTGAAAGACGGCAAGGCGACGATCGCGCTGGATGCCAAGGCCGACGCGACGATCGACGGCAAGAAGACCGCGGCCGCCGAACTGCTCGACGACAGCCATGAGAAGCCGACCACGGTCGCCTTCGGCACGGTCAATTTCTATGTGATCGATCGCAACGGCAAGAAGGGCCTGCGCGTGAAGGACAGCGAAGCGCAGACGCGCAAGACGTTCACCGGCATCGACTCCTTCCCGATCGATCCATCCTGGCGCGTCGAAGCGAAGTGGGAACCGTATCAGCCTGCGCATACGCTCGACATTCCGACCGTGCTCGGCACGGTCGACAAGATGCCGGTGCCCGGCAAGGCGGTGTTCGAACGCGGCGGCAAGAAGTACGAACTGCTGCCGGTGCTGGAGGACAAGGACGCGAAGGAACTCTGGTTCATCTTCGCCGACGGCACCACCAGCAAGCAGACCTACGGTTCCGGCCGCTTCCTCTACGCCGATATGCCAAAGGACGGCAAGCTCGTGATCGATTTCAACAAGGCGTACAACCCGCCGTGCGCGTTCACGCCGTATGCGACGTGTCCGCTGGCGCCGCCGGAAAATCGTCTCGCCTTGCCGGTGACGGCGGGCGAGAAGAAATACGGCAGCGGCCATCACTGATTGAACGCCGTGCGTGTCCTGCTGCTGTCGGACACGCACGGCGCACTCGACGAACGCATCGCTGAGCGCGCGCGTGACAGCGATCTCGTCGTGCACGCAGGCGATGTCGGCTCGGCCGGGGTGCTCGCGATCCTGCGCGCGATGGGTCCGCCGGTGATCGCGGTGCGCGGCAACAACGACGTGGCGTCGAAATGGGCAGCGTCGGAGCGCGACGCGATGGCGCAACTTGCCGAGCAGGCGCAGATCGATCTGCCCGCGGGCTGCCTCGTCGCGATCCATGGCGACCGCTTTCCCGCCGCGCAGCGCCACCTGCGGCTGCGCCAGGCATTTCCGCAGGCGCGGGCGATCGTCTACGGGCACAGCCATCGGCTCTGCATCGACGAAGCGCAGCGCCCGTGGGTGCTCAATCCCGGCGCTGCCGGCCGTGCACGCACCTTCGGCGGCCCGAGCTGCCTCGAACTGGTCGCGACGACGCGGCGTTGGCAGGTTACCCCGCTGCGTTTCCCGTCCTAGCCGGTTTTCGGCTCCAGTTCAGCCGCTATCGTGATGATGTGCAGGGTTCAGGCAGCGCGGCCCGGTCGAACTTTCCCCGCTGCCGGCGTTCCGAAACCCGCCGTTTTGGACAGCGGCGCGGCTCGGTTACACTACCGCGCTTTTCGATCCGGCTCCCGCTGGGCTCGATTTTTCCCGATTCGCAGATAACCCGGAGGTTTCACGCATGAAGTTCGGTTGGTCACTCGCCCTCGCGGCGCTGTTCGTCACAGGGTCCGCGCTGGCGCAGGACACCACGTCCGAAAAGGGCAAGATCTCCTACGCGATCGGTTATCAGATCGGCTCGGGTCTGGCCGATCGCAACATGGACGTCGACATCGCGACGGTCACGCGCGCGGTGCAGGATGCCTTCTCGAAGAAGCCGCCGGCCGTGCCGGAAGCGGCGATGAAGGATGCGCTGTCCAAGCTCGACGCGAAGCTGAAGGCGGAAACGGACAAGACGCTCGGCGACAACAAGCGCACGGCCGATCAGTTCATGACCGACAACAAGAGCAAGAAGGGCGTGACCGTGCTGCCGAATGGCGTGCAGTACCGCTCGATCGAGGACGGCAGCGGCAAGCCGGTCACGCCGACCGGCGAAGTCACCTTCCACGTGCGCGTCTCGCTGACCACCGGTCGCGAAATCCGCAGCTCGTTCGTCGGCGAACCGATCAAGGCCAAGGTCAGCGACATGCCGAACATCTTCGGCACCAAGCTGCTGCCGGACGTGATCCAGAAGATGAAGGTCGGCGACCATTGGATGATCTTCCTGCCGCCGGAACAGGCGTCCGGCAATCAGGTCTTCATCTGGGAAGTGAAGATCATCGACGTCAAGTGAGGCCAGGATGGCGTCATCCCGGACAGTACGAGGGATGTACGCTGATCCGGCATCCCGAGTGAAAAAAGTTCCAGCAAACGCCGCGTCGAATCGCGGCGTTTGCGTTTCAGGGCCATGATGAATGCTGTTTCGCCACCACCGATCCTGAGCCCCTGCATCGGCATCTGCCGGCTGCGCGCGGACGGCTTGTGCGAAGGCTGCCTGCGCTCGGGCGAGGAGATCGCCGGATGGGTCGCGATGGGCGAGCGCGAGCGCCGCCGCATCATGGACGAGGTGCTGCCGCGGCGCGAGGCGATGTCGACGTGAGCGCGCTGCCGTTCGCCATCGACAGCGAACGCTTGCGCCGCGCCGTGCGCGCGCTCGACGATCCGCCGGCCACGCCGAGCCGCATCGCCGTGCAGCGGGACATCGCCGATGCACCCGTGCCGTCGCGTGCGGCCGCCGTGCTGGTGCCGTTCGTGCGGCGTGCCGATGCGTTGTCGATCCTGTTCACGCGGCGCACCGAGAACCTGCGCACACACGCGGGCCAGATCAGTTTTCCCGGCGGTGGAGTCGAGGAAGCCGACGCGGACGTGATTGCCGCGGCCTTGCGCGAAACCGCCGAGGAAACCGGCATCGCTCCCGGGCTGGTCGAGCCGTTCGGCTATCTCGACCTGCTCGATACCGTCTCCGGCTACCACGTGACGCCGGTCGCCGGCTTCGTCAGCGGAGACTATTCGCTGCGCCTGCACGCCGAAGAAGTCGACGAGGTATTCGAAGTGCCGCTGCCCTTCATCCTGGAGCCCGGCCGCCTGCAGCGCGAACATATTCTGTGGCGTGGACGCGAGCGCGACATCTACGCCGTCGTATGGGAAGGGCGGCGCATCTGGGGCGCGACCGCTGCGATCCTGAAGAACCTGCTCGACCGACTGGAGAAAGCCACATGATGTCGACCCGCACACTGATCGGCACGACCGAACTGGACGTGCTGCGCGCGCGCGGCGACATGCTCGTCATCGACGCCCGCTTCGATCTTGCCGATGCCGGCAAGGGCGAGCGCGAGTACGCCGCCGCGCATTTGCCCGGCGCGGTATACGCGCATCTGGATCGCGACCTGTCCGATCTTTCCAGGCGCGATCTCGGCCGGCATCCGCTGCCTGACGACGAACGCTTTTCCGCAGCGCTGTCGCGCTGGGGCTGGCGCCGCGATCTCGACATCGTCGTCTATGACGATGCCGGCGGCGCGCTCGCCGCCGCCCGACTGTGGTGGCTGCTGCGGCTGGCCGGCCACGAGCGCGTCGCGGTGCTCGACGGCGGACTCGCCGCCTGGCGCACAGCGGGGCTTGCGCTTGAGGCCGGCGTCGTCGAACCCGGGATCAGCCCTGTGCAGCTCGCGCTCGATCGCGATGAAGTCGTGTGGTTCGACGAACTCCAGCAACGCCGCGAAGACGGCACCGTGCTGCTGCTCGACGCGCGCGCCGCGCCGCGTTACCGCGGCGAGGTCGAGCCGATCGATCCGGTGGCAGGCCACGTGCCGGGTGCGCGCAATCGACCTTTTTCCGAGAACCTCGCCGCCAGCGGACGCTTCAGGCCCGCGGAAGAATTGCGGCACGAGTTCGACGCGTTGCTCGCGGGCCGTGCGGCCACCGATGTCGTGCACATGTGCGGCTCCGGCGTCACCGCATGCCACAACCTGCTGGCGATGGAACACGCCGGACTCGGCGGCTCGCGCGTGTTCGCGCCGTCGTGGAGCGGATGGGTCAGCGAGCCGGCGCGGCCGGTGGCAGTCGGCGCGTAAGGCCGCCGGCTATTTCGATTTGAGGCGCGCCACCAGCGCCTTCAGCACGGCCTGCGCTTCCGGCGCGAACCAGCCATCGAGGAAGTCCTCGACCGGCAGCGTGTCCGGCTCGGCGAAGATCGCAGCGATATCCGCCCGCGCGAGGCGCCGCGTTTCGAGCATCGAATGGCGCGGCAGCTTGAGCAGATCGCCGAGCCACAGCAGGCTGCGCGCGACGACCAGGTCGGGCTCGACCAGTTCGTCGACGAAACCGATCGCGTGCGCGTGCTCGGCGTCGATCATGGCGCCGGCTACCAGCAGTCGTTCGGCACGGTACGCGCCGAGCAGCCGCCGCAACGCCGCCTGGATGCATTCGGGTACCGACAGGCCGACCTGCACTTCGTTGAGGCCGATCTTGAAGGCGCCGCGCGCCATCACGCGGTAGTCGCACATGATCGCGAGCACGGCGCCGCCGGCCGGGCTGTGCCCGGTGACCGCGGCGGCGACCGGAATCGGCGAACGCGCGAGCGCGGCGCAGAGCCCGAAGAAATCGTTCCAGAACACGCGGAACGCGGCGCGGTCGAGCTGCAGCAGCGCCGGTACGTCGAGGCCAGCGGAAAACAGGCCGGGCGCGCCGGACAGCAGTAGCGCATGCGCGCCGTTCGCGGGTGCCGCCTCGACGGCTTGCCGAAGACGCTGCACCAGCTCCGGGCCGAGCGCGTTGACCGGCGGACGCGCCATGCGCAGTTCGTGGATGCGGTCGTGTTGGATGAGATCGAGCATGGGGAATTTTCGTGCTGAGTTGGAGAGCGGGACTCTTATTCCGTCATTCCCGCGAAAGCGGGAATTCACGTTGATTTTTCAGGGTTGGCGTCGTTGGATTGACCCGTGCCGTGACGAAACACGTTTGCTGGAATGACGATGGTTGGAGTGACGCGCGGCAGGCGCTATTCGTCCGCCGGCATCCACGCGTAGCGCACGGCGTAGTCCAGCGTCGCCTTGCCGCCCGCGGGTACGGCGACGCGGAACTCCAGCGTATCCGGCGTCTGCTTGTCCGGCTTCTGGCTCGACGACAGCACGCTCCAGCCGCGCCAGCGGTTCGGATGTTCGCGCACGCTGACGCTGCGTGCGGTTTCGCCGGAATTGGTCAGCGTGATGCGGAAGCCTTCGTTCAATTCGCGCGCGGCGCGGTCGATGCTGAACGTGGTGCGCTCGCGCGTGGCGGCCAGGTCGAAGGCGACGCCGAGCGTGACGTTGACGTCGCGGCCTTTCGCGGTATCGCCGATGCGGTTCTCGCCAAGCAGTTCGGTGCGGCCATCCTTGTCGCGCGTGAGCACGCGCAGGTTGCCGCCGGGCAGATTTTCGGCGGCGGTGAACTTGAGCTGGCTGCTGATCGGACCGCTGCCGCCGTCGTTGCCTTCCGGCGTCAGCATCGGCTTGGCCGGGAACCAGGCGCCGCCGGATTCGAGCAGCCAGCGGCGTTCGCACAGCAATTCGCGGCTCGCGTACAGCGGCACCTGGGTGACGCTGGCGTCGGGCAGGTCGAGATTGCCGTCGATCGCATAGCTGCGGTAGTCGCCGAGCGAGGATTGCTCGGGTGCCTGCTCCGGCGCGGCGGCTGCGCTCATCGCCTTCATCATCATCGGCCGCGGGCCGCCACCGGAGCGCGCGAAATTCGGCGTGCCTGCGATGAGCTTGAGCTTGGCGGCGGCGAAGTCGCGGCCGCTGCGGTTGGCGATGCTGGCGAGTGCGTCGAGACGGATGCGGCACTCGCCGTCGAGCAGCAGCGCCGAATAGGCCGCGCGCCAGCCGAGGCCGCTGGTGGGGTAGGTCAGCGTCGCGGCGGCTGCGCCGGGCTTGCCGTCGACGACGAGTTGCAGCGTGCTGCCGGGCAAGCCGGCATTCTCGGGAAACTGCACGTAGGCGAATTCGCGCACGTAGACAACCGATCCATTCTCGCGGCGCACGTGCAGCCCGTTTCCATCGAAAGCGGCCAGGATGCCGTCGATGATGATGCGGCCATCCACGCCGAACACCTGCACGCGTTCACCGCGGTGCGCCGCCAGCGCGCCGGCATCGCCGCCGGAGAGCACGCGCTGCGCCAGCACGCGCGCGGCGCCGCCGAGATCGATCGCGACCGCTTCGGTGTCGAGCATCGTCGGCAAGCCGTCGACGACCAGCGTCTGGCGGCCGCCGGCGAGCTGCAGCGTGCGCTGCTCATGGACGACCGCGTGGCCGTCGGCGACGGCGCCGCTGCCGGCATCGAACAGCGAGTCGCCGTCGCTGCGGTAGATCGTCACGGCGGGATCGGCGGCATGAGCGGAGGCGCTGACGAGTGCGGTCATGGCGAGGGCGAGCAGTGGCTGATGCATGGTCGCATTCCGGTTGCGAGCGGCGTTGCGGCTATCATAGCGGCCTCGATGGAGGTTGCCATGCGTCGCTTGACCGGTGGGTTGGCTGGAATGGTTTTCGCGCTGTTCGGCTGTGCCGGTATCGCGCAGGCCGCGGGCAAGCTGGGCGTGACCGATGCCTGGATCCGCGAGGCGCCGCCCGGCGCTTCGATGCTGGCCGGCTATGCCACGCTGAAGAACACCGGCGACGCACCGGTCACCGTATTGACCGTGCAGAGCGACGTGTTCCGCATGGCGTCGCTGCACGAAACCGTGATCGACGACGGCGTCTCGAGGATGCGCGAACTGCACCGGATCGAACTCGCGCCGGGCGCGAGCGTCACCCTGAAGCCCGGCGGCAAGCACCTGATGCTGATGCAGCCGCGGCAGGAGGTGCATGCCGGCGACAAGGTCGAGATGCTGTTCCTGCTCGTCGACGGAACGCGCCTGGAAACCTACTTCGACGTCGTGGCGCCGAGCGCGTCGGGCGAGGACTGACAGACGCTGCGGATCGCTTCCGGCAAGGGCACCGAACGCCCGCTCGCGGGATCGATCCAGACCATCACGACCTCGCCATCGGCGTAGACGCAGGTCGCGTCGTCCGCCGCGAGGATGCGGTGCGCGATCGTCACCGAGGAATTGCCGACCCGGGTCGTCGCCAGGTCGACGACGATCTGCGCCGGCCAAGCGAGCTGGCGGCGGTAGTTCATCTGTACCGCCGCGACGACCGGCATCATGGTCTCGTCGAACCAGGCGCCTTCGATCTGCGCGAGCCAGGCCAGGCGCGCCTCCTGCACGTAGACCAGGAAGGTCGCGTTGTTGACGTGATTGAACGCGTCCAGATCGCCCCAGCGCACCGCCAGCGGCACGCTCGCCATCGGCGGCGGTGTTGCGACGGCTCTCGTTGCCGGCGTTGGCGCAACCGCCGTCGCATCCGGCGCGGAACCCATCGACTCCTGTATCGGCGGCGACGGAGTTTTTGCGACCCGTTTGCGCGGCGTATTGCGTGGCGTGCTCAAGCGGCTTCCTTGCGATTGCGTGCACGCGGCCGCGGGGTGCCGAGGCTGCGCGCGAGGAAATGTCCGGTATAGGAGGTTGACGTCTTGGCGATCTGCTCCGGCGTGCCGGTCGCGAGAATGGTGCCGCCGCGTTCGCCGCCGTCGGGGCCGAGATCGATGATCCAGTCGGCCGTCTTGATCACGTCGAGATTGTGTTCGATCACGACGACGGTATTGCCGTCTTCGGACAGACGATGCAGCACCTTCAGCAGCTGATCGATGTCGTGGAAGTGCAGGCCGGTGGTCGGCTCGTCGAGGATGTACAGCGTGCGGCCGGTGTCGCGCTTGCTGAGTTCGCGCGACAGCTTCACGCGCTGCGCCTCGCCGCCGGAGAGCGTCGTCGCACTCTGGCCGAGCTTGATGTATGAGAGACCGACGTGCATCAGTGTTTCCAGCTTGCGCGCGAGCACCGGCACCGGTTCGAACAGCTTGAACGCATCTTCGACCGTCATGCCGAGCACGTCGGCGATCGTGTGGCCCTTGTAGGTGATCTCCAGCGTCTCGCGGTTGTAGCGCTTGCCGTGGCAGACGTCGCAGGGCACGTACACGTCCGGCAGGAAGTGCATCTCGACCTTGATCAGGCCGTCGCCCTCGCAGGCCTCGCAGCGGCCGCCCTTCACGTTGAAGCTGAAGCGGCCGGCTCCATAGCCGCGCGAGCGCGACTCCGGCACCGAGGCGAAGAGGTCGCGCAGCGGCGTGAACAGGCCGGTATACGTGGCCGGGTTCGAACGCGGCGTGCGCCCGATCGGCGACTGGTCGATATCGACGACCTTGTCGAACAGGTCGAGGCCTTCGACCGAGCGGAACGGCGCCGGCTTCTCGTTCGCGCCATTGAGTTCGGCGGCGGTGTATCGATACAGCGTGTCGTTGATCAAGGTCGACTTGC